>CADBOX010000437.1 GCA_902796415.1 uncultured Lachnospiraceae bacterium | reverse complement strand
ATATACAGATCCTCCATTTCAAAGCGAGGTTTGTATCTCCCACTTTTTTTGTTTTTCCACTTCTTATTCCATGAGACCTGTTTTTTTGCTGTAAGTCTGTAAGAGGCAATCGACTTTGCTTTCATTTTGTTATTCCTGATACTTAATTCATATCTGAATACATAACTGTTGTTCCATATTTTTTCAAAAACTTTATCAGTTAACCCAGTGTAATTATATGCATGTGATGCAACAAGATAGTAATTCATGTCAGATCCTACAAATGTAGCTCCTTGCTGAGTTGTTTTATTCCCATTTTGGTCATACGAATCACCTGTACTGAATGAATAATGGCAGTGTAAGGCATTGCTTTTAAGTTCAAAAACATAATTTATATTTTTCTTCTTTTTCCGTTCACAATTCAGTATCAGATATTGCTTGTTATTATTCTTCCATGAGGCAATGCTGTTAATTTTTGTTATCGTTGATGTTTTAAACAATTTATTACTTGCCATCTTGCCGTCTTTTAGATAGAGTTTGTCTCTTCCCGGAAGCAGCTTGTTATTTTTGTTATCGACGCGTACGCGATATATCAGCCTTTTCTTGGTTTTAGACAATTCCGCGCATGGAGCTATATATAGAGCTGTTTTCCCGTTTTTTTCTTTAACCGCTGTCATACCGTTTGCATGTCCAAGTTTTTTGTATTCGAAGAATTTCCACTCTTTCAACACTTTATATTCTCCATTCTTTTTAGTTATTTTACATTTGTACAGTCTGGCGTATTTATCCTTCCCGTCTTCCTTTTTTATACGGATAAAGAATATGGTTTTTCCTATTCCTGTCAGCCCTTGCATCTTTGTGTCGTCTTTTTTATCTTCCGGAATGTTCCTGTGGTTTATGAAGCCAACTTGTTCCGGTGCCTTTATTGAAAAATTCTTTTGACCCACTTTTTTATTGATCGTATACAAAATCGTAACACGTCCTGCCTTAAGAGGATTGACTATTCCAAATTTAGAAACAGCTGCTACATTTTTATTACTGCTTTTCCATACCCCGTTCTTTTGTGTCGTTATATAAGGAATTAGTTTCTTCGTCATTTTTCGTTTGTGTCCTTTTTTTAGAGAGTCACCTGCACTGTTTACCAATATTTTCACTACAGGAATTACTATATCAGATTTTTTTATGAATCCCGTCTTTGAATCCTTATCCATTTTAACATAATAGAAACTGCCGCATTCGCCTTGTATACTCAGTTTTTCATTCTTAGCTGCACTCCTCATCACGCTGCTTTTTGCATAGCCGTAATCAAGAAGATCTGTCTTTTCCTTTGTGTATCCTTTTATATCCGACTCATCATCATCCTTTATTACAGTATACACGCACACGCGGCTCTTTGCCGTAAGACCATTCGTTGTCTTTACCGTTACCACCGCATTGCCGGCTTTATTAAATGACAGAACACCGCTTCCGCTTACCGAAACAACTGAAAGATCAGATGAGCTGAATGTAACGGATTTATTGTTTGCATTATCAGGTATTACTGTCGCAGCAAGTGATGCCGTTTTTCCTTTTTCTCCTATGACCTTTGTCCTGCTCAATGTTATGCCTGTCGGCTTTATCTCCTTCCACTGGGCATACAGCGTGACTTTTTCTTTGACAGGGAATGCTTTTGTAACTGTTTCTCTATCCTCATAGTCCTTTCCGCTGCCGTCTTTCTTTGTGTTCCAACCTGTAAATCTATATCCCTGACGCACAAAACTGTTCGCTTTCAGCTTTGATGCTGTCTCATATGTGACTGTTTGATCAGACATGTTGCCGCTGCCACCGTTCGAGTCATATATGACATTGCATTCATTTGCTTTCAAGATTATGTCATATTCACTGCCGGTGTATCTTATCTTTTCCAGTGTTTTGAGCCCGGAAACAACTATGTTGATATGATATTTTCCTGTTACTGTTCTGTCACTTGATTCTGCAGTCTTTGTATCTTCTGGAAGTCCTAAATGGTTAGCACAGTCCGTGGCTTTTGTGTGTATCTTGTAGGTGTCATATCTCCAGCCTTTTGGGATCTTGATTTTTATGTCATAAAAAAGGTATGCATATACATTGTCCTCTGCAGTGAACTCTCCGTCGGCATAAATAGATGGCACTATATATCCATCAGGCCATTTGCCTTTATATATTGTGCTTACTTTCTTTGCCGCAGGAACGATCTCTTCTTTATTGCTCGATATATTCCACTCTGTGCTGCTTTCCTTGATTTCGTTCCACCCGGGAGCAGTCTCTCTGCTCAGTGTTATCTTTGCTTTTGCGTACTCAGTATTGCCCTTTTTCACCAGCACATAATGTGAACCTTCTTTATATGTTTT
>CADBOX010000436.1 GCA_902796415.1 uncultured Lachnospiraceae bacterium | reverse complement strand
TGCCTCTGGGACACAGAGTTTACCTTTGGACAGACACTACCAAATACATGGATCTTATCGCTTCTCTTTTCGGGGAGAAGTACTCGGATCAGCTTGGCAGTTTCGCAACAGAGATCATTCTTTTCCTGATAATCATAGCTACCGTTGCGGTTGGTTATTGCAGTGCACGTTTTGTGATTCTCCATTTCAGAACGGAAAAAAAGATTACGGAAAGAGAGCAAGAAAACTCCATTGACTTTCAGGACCATTAAAATTATCATTAAATTAGTGAAATATCGAATAAGATGTCAGACATATGAGTCTGGAGGAGGTAATAATTAGATGGGTAAGATTGCTTTTACAGGGATACAGAATGCCAGAGATCTGGGGGGGATCAAGACACAGGAAGGTCGTATCGTTAAGAAAAAACGCTTGATCAAGAGCGGTTCTATCTTTTGTGCAACAGAGGATGATATCGATCTTTTGAAAGATAAATATAAGGTGAAGCTGATCGTGGATCTGCGTACGGACACTGAGAGAAAGGCTATGCCTGTTTGCGTCGAAGACATGTCCATCATCTGGAACCCGCTCTATATGGAGAATATCCAGGGGCTTCTCTTCACCAAGACCGACAGAGAGATTATTGAGAATCATCTGAAAGCCTTATTTATCGTAAATAATCAGGCAGATGACGAGACAGAATACGCCATGGAAGAGGTGCGTAAGATGATCAAGGCAGATGGTTTTGATGCAGAGGAGTATATGTCCTGTATGTATCAGAAGTTTGTCAATAATCAGATCATCCAGAAGCAGATCAAGCAGTTCTTCAATATTATTATGAATAAGAGGGGCGGATCCATCATGTGGTTCTGCACCGCCGGCAAGGACCGCAGCGGTATGCTGGCCGCATTGCTGCTTTATGCACTTGGGGTTTCCAAGGAAGACATCATCCGTGACTATATGGCAGCTGCAGAGTCTTCCGAGGATGCGGTGGATCTGATCATCGATAAATTATTCCCAGCTTCAGAACCCAATGGTGTCATCTATCGTCAGCAGGCCAAGAAGTTATTCTCTTCAAGAGAATGTTACATCAATGCTTTCTTTGATGCTATTGAGAGAGATTATGTCAGCGTGGATAATTATCTTCAGAAAGCAATCGAGCTGCATGTGGATAATATCGTGAGATTGAAGACCTTATATCTGGAAGACTATAAGGCGGATCATCATATTAACTTCTGATCAATTTTTCGTTTTATCGGGACTGTCACTTATGTGACAGTCCTTTTTTTTTGTTGTAATTAACAGATTTTTTATCAAAAGTAAGGGAGATTACTGAGCATTTGATGCAAATCATTCGTCAAATGTTACAAAATTATTAAAAACTATTAACATTCGAATAAAACCATGATATAATTATTTCACATTTAGAAAAGTATCGTTTATTTTTTGATTCGTTTTTTAAGATGGATATGGCATGAACCACAGATTGTTATGATCTGAGGAGGATGGCCTGGGAGGTAATTATGTTAAGAAAAGGATGGAAAACAATTGGAACGATCCTGTTAATCTGTATGTTATGTGCCAGCTTCATTTCAATCAGTCTGCAAGCTGAAGAGACTGTGACAGAGGAGGACAATACAGCAACAGAAGTAGTTGTTGCAGAAGATGTGACTGAGGAGGAAACAGAGACTGAAGCAACTACTGAGGAAAGCGCAGCTACCACTACAGCCTATAAGTCGGGTCAGACAGAAGCAACGGTTGATTCTGCACCAATCACTGCCAGCCCGGCAAGTGTGAAAAAAGCAGCCCCAAGTCCGAGGATCGATATCAAGAAAAATAAGATAACGATCAAAAAGGGGACAAAGAAACAATTAAAGTTCTCGGTAGCAAACACCAGCAAGAGAAACATCACATGGACATCTTCTGACAAATCTGTGGCAAAGGTGAATTCTCAGGGTGTGGTGAAGGTATTATCCGGTGGAAAATGTGTCATTACAGCCAGGGTAAAGGGAACAAATATCGAGGATTCCATCGTCGTAAAAGGAAAAGATTATTACATAATTCGTGTCAGGACCACAGGTTACTGTAACTGCGGCAGCTGTGCAGGACCATGGGCCGGATGTCGTACCGCCAGTGGCAAGTATCCGAGAGCCAACCATACCATCGCTGTGGACCGGAGACTGATCAAACTGGGCACCAAAGTGAAAATCGGAAGAGTCACCTACGTGGCTGAAGATGTGGGAAGCGGTATCCGGGGAAGAAGTATCGATATTTACTACAGTTCTCATAGCAGAGCGCATCGTCATGGTGTGAAATGGCAGCTGGCCAAGGTTTACTTCTAGTAAGGGAAGCTGTGATGAAAGACCGGAAAAAGAAACTGCGTGAAGCCGGAATTCATGCGAGAGAGTCTTTGAGGCCGGAGGAGAGAAAGGAAGCTTCGATTCGTATCGTGGAACAGATTCTTCAGTCCCCCGAGTATAAGGATGCCGTAATTGTGATGTTATATAAGGCAGTCCGTGGGGAGGTAAGCTTAGATACTCTTGAGGCAGACCCTTCCGCCAGGGAGAAACGGCTGATATATCCACGCTGTATTGATAAGCTGGATATGGCGGCTTTAGAACCGATCGATCATGAGAGCTGGGAGAAGGGATCCTATGGGATTCCGGAACCGGTGCCGGAAAAATCTACCCAGATCTCTCCGGATCAGATTGATCTGGTAATCTGTCCCTGCACTTCATTTGATGAAAATTGCAGCCGTATCGGTATGGGGGCAGGATATTATGATCGTTTTTTAGAAAAATGCGTCAATGCCCATATCATTTCGGTGGCTTTTGAAGTACAGAAAGCAGATGAGATCCCGGCTTGTCCCTGGGATAAGGCCATGGAGAAAGTATATACGGAAACCGGAATATTTGAATATAAGAAGACATGATAAATCGGGGTGTGATCCCCCTCTAAGTACCTCGCCATATGCGAGGTACTTTTTTTGTATCATCTTATAAATGAATATGATAATATATAGATAATAAACAAAGATAAAGAGAGGGAAACGATAATGGATATGAGATCGGAAGCAAGACAAATGAAACTGCAGGCCCCTGTTCTGGCAGCGACCACGGTGGAACAGCGCAATGCTGCCCTTCTGGCTATAGCTCAGGCCCTGGAAGCCCACAAAGGAGAAATCTTTGCAGCAAATCAGGAAGATATGGAAGCCGCGGACCGGAACCTGGTAAGCCCTGCCGTGAAGAAAAGATTAAAATTCAATGAGGATAAACTGAGGGATGCCGTCGCGGGAATCCACCAGCTCATTTCCCTTCCGGATCCTTTGGGCAGGGAACTTCTGCACAGGGAGCTGGATAAAGACCTGGAATTATATAAAGTCAGTGTACCGATCGGTGTCATCGGAGTGATTTTTGAGGCCAGACCGGATGCCTTGGTTCAGATATCCTCCCTCTGTCTCAAAAGTGGGAACTGCGCCATCCTGAAGGGTGGAAAAGAGACAAGAAACACCAACCGGATCCTCTTCCAGGTGATTCATGATGCTGCAGTGGAAAAAGGTCTGCCCGAGAAATGTCTGGTTCAAGCGGAATTACATAATGAGATCGACGAGCTTCTATCCTGTGACAAGGATGTAGACCTTCTGATCCCAAGAGGATCCAATGCTTTTGTAGCTTATATTATGAACAATACCAAGATTCCGGTTATGGGACATGCAGATGGAATCTGCCACATCTATGTGGATAAGGATGCAGATTTTGCCAAGGCTTTCCCGATCCTTATTGATGCGAAGATCCAGTACACGGCTGCCTGCAATGCGGTGGAGACGATTCTGGTTCACCGGGACATAGCCGGAGCCTTTCTTCCGGAACTTAAGAAAAAGATGGAGGAAGTGGGAGTACGGCTGCGAGGTACCGGGGAAGTGATGGAAATCCTGGGAGATGATTCCAGGGAAAACCTCATGGCTGATTCCGAATTCGGAACAGAATATCTGGACCTTATCGCTTCTGTGAAGCTGGTGGAGGACGTGAAAGAAGCTGTGGAGCATATCAATACCTTCGGCTCTCATCATACAGACAGTATCCTTACGGAGAATCCGGAGACAGCTGGGTATTTTATGCAGATGGTGGATTCTGCCGGTGTGTACCAGAACTGTTCCACCAGATTTGCTGACGGTTTCCGCTATGGCTTTGGGGCTGAAGTGGGGATCAGTACCGGGAAGCTCCATGCCAGAGGACCGGTGGGGCTGGATGGACTGGTGACCTATAAATATAAATTGTTCGGAAAAGGACAGATCGTAGGCGATTATGCCAGCGGCAAATCCAGCTTTCATTTTGTAGATTTATAATAAAATATGTTATAATGAATTGACCATCCGCTCAGTATGAGTACGCTTTGCGTATAGCTCAGACCACTGTTTTATTTACTTGAGGACCCAGCAGGTGTAGATCTGGGCTGTGGATGGTCTTTCTTTTTGTTATTTACTGTGAAGATTAACGAAATTTCTTTGGAGGATATCATGTTATTACAGGAAGAGAGAGAGCAGGTTGTTGCATATTGTAAGAAACTCATCACACAGGGACTGACCAAAGGAACGGGTGGTAATATCAGCATTTTTAACAGGGAAAAAGGACTTTTTGCCATCAGTCCCAGTGGAATCGATTATTTTGAGACAGAACCCGAAGACGTGGTGGTGATGAATCTTCAGGGTCAGGTGGTGGACGGGAAGAGAAAGCCATCCAGTGAGCATGAATTACATCGGATTTTCTATGAGAACAGAGAAGATATCAATGCGGTGGTTCATACCCACTCGGTATATTGTACCGTGCTGGCTGTCCTGAGAGAAGAACTGCCGGCATCCAGCTATCTGGTTGCTTTTGCCGGCGGACCAAATGTGCGCTGTGGAGAATATGCTTCTTTTGGTACCAGGGAACTGGCTGAGATTACCTATAAAGCCATGAAAGGACGGAATGCAGCACTTATGGCCAATCACGGACTGCTGGCAGGTGCCGGGGATATCCTGAATGCTTTCAATATCGCCGAGCAGATCGAAGGATGTGCCGAAGTCTATGTGAAGGCCCGTATGATCGGAAGACCTGTCATACTGGATGAGGAAGAGATGGAAACCATGGTGGACCGGTTCCGCCATTCATACGGACAGAAGAAGAAAAAAGATTAGGAGGTTTCCCATGTCATACATGTCGTATTTTAAAGAAATGTCTCCGGAGTCCCAGGGAGTTGACTCCGGAGGAATCATACAATTTTTGGAAGAGACAGACCGGAAAGGGCTGGAATTACACAGACTGATGATCATCCGCCACGGCTATTGTCTGGTGAAGGGCACCTGGAAGCCATATGGGGAAGATGACCTTCATCCTGTGTATTCCTTTACCAAATCCCTGACATCCACTGCCATCGGATTTGCCGTCCGGGAGGGGATTCTTTCTCTGGAGGATCATCTGATCGATTTCTTCCCGGAGGAAATCCCGGATCCGGAGGAATTCTTACTGGCGGACGGAAGTGTTCCTGTTCCGGCTTACCCTTCGGAATATTCAGCCAGGACGCTGGATGATATCATGGAGAATCTCAGGGAGGTTACCATCCGCCACCTGCTGTGTATGAGCTGCGGACAGGAGATCGAGACCGAGGACAATACCGGCGAGACATGGATCCACAGTTTTTTCCGGCAGCCTTTTTTATATAAACCCGGCACCTTCTATCGGTATAATACTTCCGGGACCAACATACTCTGTGCCATTCTGAAGAAAAAGACAGGGCAGGACCTGACGGAATTCCTGCAGCCCCGCCTGTTTGATCCCCTGGGAATGGGAGCAATCTTCTGCCACCGCCTCCCGGATCCTATGGGCGTACAGCTGGGTGGCGGCGGAATGAAACTGAGCCTGGAAAATATGGCGAGGTTCGCTTTCTTTATGCTGCAGGATGGGCACTGGGAAGGCCAGGCCATTCTGCCAGGCTGGTATGGTGAGATGGGAAGTAAGCAGATCGAGACCGCAGGGGACAGCGAGGGTCACATTGAGGATTGGGCTCAGGGCTATGGATACCAGTGCTGGATAGGAAAACAGCCTGGTTCCTTCCGGGCTGACGGGGCCTTTGGCCAATTTGGCCTGATCTATCCGGACCTGGATCTGATCGTTGTGACCAATGCTGCCACGGAACAGACCCAGTCCATTATGGATGCGGTGAATTCCTGCATCCTCCCGGCGGTAGACGGAGTGGCAGATCCGGAGGACACGGAGCTGATTCATCGAAAACAGCATATCCTGACTTCCAGGTTGAAGAGACTGGCGATACCGGCTTTGAAAAAATGCCATAATCCCGTCCAGGAAGAAGGATATGGCGGCAGAATCTATCAGGCGGAGGGCAGATGCAGCGGTCTGGAGGTCCTGATCGGTGGAGCCGGTCTGGGAACATTGGATGTTGCAGCTTCCTTAAAAGAGATGTCCTTTACATTTGAAGAAGATAAATTAGTATGGAGAGTAAGAGAAATCAAGGGAGACGGAGAGGAGAAAGTTTATACTCTGACGGCTTCCCTGGAAGGTGATTTCCTGAGGAATTACTGTGAAGCTACCGGGTCAGAAGTGGCTGCCACAGCCAGATGGAGAAGCCTCCATGCCCTCGAATTGGAAGCCCGGAGAATGGATGCCATGAGTGGGGCAGCCTTTATCTTCCGTTTCGAAGGGGACTGGGTCCACATGGAAGTGGATGAAACTCTGATGACGGACGGTGGCCTGGGTATGGTGGAAAAACAAGTTTGCTCTTTTAGAGGATAGAAAATATGATCGTTGAGAAGCTATATGAGAACATGGCAATTCTACATGTGAATACCATGCCCAACCGGGCTTATTATATCCCTTCCTCCGCCTGTCTGGGGGACCTGGTGACAGACAGAGAGAGGTCAGACCGTTTTCAATCCCTGAATGGTACCTGGCAGTTTCATTATTATCCGGATATTCATGACATGGATCAGGAGGATATCCAGACACAGATCCGGAAGGATATCGCAGGGTTTGTGCCGGTTCCGGTTCCGGGTACCTGGCAGAATTATGGATACGATCAGCACCAGTACAGCAACTTTCGATATCCTTTCCCCATGGATCCACCCTATGTGCCTTGGGAGAATCCTTGCGGAATCTATCTGCATCATTTCATTTATCAGAAAGAAGAAGAGGCTCCCAGGGCTTATCTCAATTTTGAAGGGGTGGACTCCTGCTTTTATGTCTGGTTGAATGATACATGGCTTGGATATAGCCAGGTGTCCCATTCCACCAGTGAATTCGATGTTACAGATTACCTTCTGGAAGGGAAGAATACTCTTATCGTCCTGGTTTTGAAATGGTGTGACGGGAGTTACATGGAAGATCAGGACAAGTTTCGCATGTCCGGTATCTTCCGGGATGTTTATCTGCTAAAGCGACCCGAAGGAGCCTTGTTTGATTATCATATTCACACAAAGATTCTCAAAGATGGAGGGGCACAGATTGATATCCACAGCAGCTTTCTGTCAGATAAAGCCGATTACCGGGTGCGGCTTTATGACATGGATGGGAAGATCTGCTGCCCGGAACAGGCTTTGGAAACCGACAACCGGATTGAGATCCCGAATCCTCGGCTATGGAATCCGGAGGATCCTTATCTGTATACTATGATCTTCTCCGGGCCGGGAGAATTTATCTCGGAGAGAGTAGGAATCCGGGAGATCAGTATACAGAACCTGCAGGTTCTGTTAAATGGGCAGCCCATTACATTTCATGGGGTCAACCGGCATGAGTCGGACCCGGTCACGGGGCCTGTGGTCAATATGGATCAGATGATAAGAGACCTGACCATGATCCGCTGCCATAATTTTAATGCCATACGGACCTGTCATTACCCGGATGTCCCTATGTTTTATCAACTGTGTGACCGATACGGGATCATGGTGATCGACGAGGCGGACAATGAATCCCACGGGCCGGTGGCCAACTATTACAAAGATCCGGCAACGGTGCCGGAAAGCAGGTGGAATGAGTGGATCTCAGATAACCCTCTGTTTACGGAAGCCACGGTGGACAGGGTCAGGCGGATGGTAGAGAGGGATAAAAACCGCCCCTGTATCCTGATCTGGTCCATGGGGAATGAATGCGGGTATGGCTGTACATTTGAGGAAGCCCTTCGATGGGTAAAATCCTATGATGACAGCCGTCTGACCCACTATGAGAGTGCCTTCCACAAGAGGCCGGGCCACAGGTATGATTACTCCAACCTGGATCTTTACAGCCGCATGTATCCCTCCCTGGAAGAGATGGAGACTTATGCCCTCAGCAATCCCGATAAACCCATGATATTATGTGAGTATTCCCATGCAATGGGCAACGGACCGGGAGACCTGGAAGATTACCGTCAGGTCATTGAAAAATATGACATCATCTGCGGAGCCTTTGTGTGGGAATGGTGTGACCATGCTGTTGAGAAAGGAAAAGTGAATACCCCGGGTATGCATCGAGGAAAAGCAATCTACTATTACGGTGGAGACCATGGGGAAGCCCTTCACGACGGGAACTTCTGCATGGATGGCCTGGTCTACCCTGACCGGAGACCCCACACCGGCCTGCTGGAGTATAAAAATGTATACCGGCCCGCCAGGGCAGAATACCTCCAGGATCAGAATACCCTGATCCTTACCAACCATATGCAGTTCACGAATCTCTCTGACTATATTAAAGTGAAATATATCCTGGAAAAAAACGGGGAGATCTGCGCAGAAGGATGGATTCCTGAGAGCGAAATACCAGAGATTCCTCCCGGACAAAAGGGCAAGGTACACCTACCCCTCGAAGCTCCCGAAGTTTTGTCAGACGGAAAATGCTATCTCAAACTGTACTATTATCTGAAAGAACTCCGCGACCCGGTACCCGCCGATTCTATGCTGGGGTTTGACGAAATCTATTTGGAAAGTCTACAGGGGGTCAGACCCCATTACGACACTGAAATGGGGTCTGACCCCATACGTACAAAAGAGACGGATACCCGATTAATCTGTTCTAATGGCAGATTTCAATGGATTTATAATAAGAAGACAGGCTTGTTTGATGAGATAAATATGGAAAGGGGGTCAGACCCCCATAAGGGGTCTGACCCCGTTCTCGACCCCGTTCTCCTCCTTCTGAGCTCTGTCTCTTTCTTGCGGGAGCCTATGAGGATCAGTCTGTGGAGGGCGCCTACGGATAATGATCGTTATCTTAAGGAAGAATGGCTTCGGGCAGGATATGACCGGGTTTATACCAGGGCTTATGATACGGAGTGGAAAAGAACAGAAGATGGGGTGGAGATCCGGAGCAGGCTGGGTGTGCTTGCGGATGGATTGCAGCGGATCATGGATATCCATGTAACCTGGAAGATTGAGGATCAGGGGAGTCTGCAGATGAGGATGGAAGTGGAGCGGAACATGGACTTTCCGGAGCTGCCCAGATTCGGCCTTCGATTGATGCTTCCTGCGGAGATGGATTTCCTGGAGTATTACGGTATGGGTCCCATGGAGTCTTATGTGGACAAACATCAGGCAAGCAGCCACGGGATCTATCATCAGACTGTGGCAGAATGTCATGAGGATTATATCCGGCCTCAGGAAAATGGCAGTCATTATGATTGTGATTATGTTTGGATTCAGTCCCGGAGTGCAGATGGGACTGCAGAATCCGGCAAATGGGAAGGGATGGGAATGATCGTATCCGGAGAAAACCCGTTTTCTTTCCAGGCTTCCGTTTTTACAGAGGAGGAATTAACAAAAAAAGCTCATAATTATGAGCTTATTCCAAGTGGCAATACGGTGCTGCATCTGGACTATCGCCAGAATGGGATCGGTTCGGCCAGCTGCGGTCCCCGATTATTGCCCGAATATAGATTTGAGGAAGAACGGTTTACGTTCTCCCTCAGGTTGACGTTGATCAGGCCTCGCGTTTTCTGAAACTTTTTGTGAGTTTGAAGATGGAGGAACACACTATCTTGATAACTGCGAAGATGGCAAACAGATACATGAATCCGGTGAGACCTGACACGATATCTTCTGAATCCATGACACCGGTTCCGGTGTAGCCTTGTCCTATCTCGATGGCGAAGGCCATCACCACCATCAAGGTGAACACATAGAGCCAGGCCACCACCAGGATGTGGTGCTTGGCCAGAAGAGCGAACAGGGGATAGATGACCAGCAATAATGCCATTCCTACGATTCCGATCACCCAGAAATGTAATTGTTTATCTGTAAAAGTACCCTCATAGCCGTTGTTCCAGCTCAGGATCTTTGAATGGATATCTGTTACGATGCGAATCATTGAATATACGAATTCTCTCATGGTTTTCTGCTCCTTTTTCTTTGTCTTATCGACCCATAATTTATCACAGAGTGAGATAAGGAACAATGTGGAAGATTTACTGATTTTTTCGGGCTTGGAATCCTGAGGTGTTTCATGTTATACTCCACATAGAAATGTTTAGGGGAGGTAGATAAAGTGAAAACTTGGAAGATTGCAGCTATAACCATCGCCGTTATATCTGTCATACTTATCAGTGTATATATAGCAGGAAGATATTATTTTATGGATCATTTCTATCCCAAGACATCCATCAACGGGGTGGATGTGAGTATGAAAGCCAGACCGGAAGCGGAGGATCTTCTCGGGGAGCACCTGAGCAAATATATCCTTGGAATCAAATCCCCGGAAGGGACCATGATGATTTCCGCGCAGAACTGCAGCCTGGCATATACGGGGATCGAAGAGATCAAAAATCTTCTGGATAACCAGGAGGAAGAATACTGGTTCCGTGACATCTTCCTGAATCATGAGAACAATGCCATGGGGCTTCGTCTGGATGAGGAGAAACTGCGGGCTACCATGGAAGCTCTGCCTTGTATGACTCCTGCCAATCCCCAGGCACCTGTGGATTCCAGGATCGAGTACAATGACACTCAGAAGGATTTTGTGATCGTGGATGAGATCATCGGGAATACCATTGAACCCGAGGTCTTCTTCAATGGAATAAAGGAAGCGATTCTGGCCGGCGAGACTGAAATCGACCTTGCCAGCAATGCCTATTATGTGCAGCCGAAATACTTTGCCAAGGATGAAATCGTTCAGAAAGCGAAGGCAACCTTAGATAAATATATGGGAACAGTGATCAATTATGAGGATTCCGGATGTAAATTCACTCTGGACAGAAATGATATCCATACATTTATCCATGTGAGCAAGGACTTTGAGATTACTTTTGACAAAGAATACATGAAGCAGTATATCACGGAGAAACTTGCTCCTGTATTCAATACTGTTGGAAAGACAAGGACCATCGTCTCCCCGGGCAGCGGTGAATTCACCGTATCCGGAGGCTTCTACGGCTGGCAGGTAGGCTTGATTGATGAGAGAACCGCCATGATTGATAATATCAAGGCAGGTGATACTGTGACCCGTGAGCCCAAATATCTGCAGGATGCGGCCCGCAAAGACAGGAACAACGATATCGGGGACAGCTATATCGATGCCAGCATCTCTGACCAGCATCTCTGGGTGGTGGTAAACGGAAAGGTGACCATGCAGTCAGATTTTGTATCCGGGGACTCCTCCAAAGGAAGAGATACCGACAAGGGTGTCTACATGATCGAAAAGAAACAGAGGAATTATGTTATGAGGGAGAATCCGGTGACGGTATCCTACTGGCTGCCTTTTAACCTGGACCTGGGGGAAGGTTTCCATG
This sequence comes from uncultured Lachnospiraceae bacterium, assembly GCA_902796415.1. Taxonomy (GTDB): domain Bacteria; phylum Bacillota; class Clostridia; order Lachnospirales; family Lachnospiraceae; genus Anaerobutyricum. Next base: position 173 of record CADBOX010000436.1, on the reverse strand, counting down.
ATGCGTCCTGGAGGAAGAAATTCGGCGGGAACATCTACACTTATAATGGGTCCCACGGATGTATCAATCTCCCACCGGCATTTGCCAAGAAACTGTATGAGAACATGAAAGTGGGCTTCCCGGTTATTATTCATTAAACTATTATTCGAAATATATCATTGAAATATATCATT
>CADBOX010000435.1 GCA_902796415.1 uncultured Lachnospiraceae bacterium | reverse complement strand
TCATAGCACATGCGCCTTTAGCTCAGTTGGTAGAGCAGCGGACTCTTAATCCGCGTGTCCAGGGTTCGAGCCCCTGAAGGCGCACTCTGGCATCGGTTTGATGAAAGAAGCTCATCAAGACGGTGCTGTTTTTTTACCCTAAAGGCTAAGAGTGTGTATTCATGCGGGTTTCGACAGGTTGATAAGCGCCGATGTATTGAATATTTACGACTATCCGAAGGGGTTGATTCGTTGAAAAATGAACGATTTTTAAAGAGCAGGCCGGATACTCTTGGATACACAGAGCATTCGGCCTTTATTTATGCGGTTTTCAGGCGATTTTCACCCTTTTTTTCCGCTTTGAGGTGTCTGAATCAGCGAGACAAAGACATTCCCGGGGAAGGCTGTTTCGGCTTCCTTACAGGAACTTTCTGTGGCTTCAAGGCATTTTCAAACTGCCTTTCCTTATCTGCATCCAGAGTCTGATCGTAACAGTAGTACTTCAGGGTCGTCTCCTCATCGGCATGTCCCAACATCTGTCGTGCGGTGTTGATGCTGACTCCGCTGTTCAACAGAGCAGAACCGTAACTCTTTCGGTTTTTGTGGGAACTCCGATAAGGGATATCCAGGATCTTACAGTATTTCTCGAGAAGGCTGTTGATCACCCTTTGAGGGATGATCTGTCCATCCAGAGCGAAGATATAACCTTCGGTATCATAGCCATGTTCACGCTGGTACTCCCTGGCGGTATTGATGATATCTTTGGCATACCGGGTCAGATAGACCTGGCGGTCCCCATCATCGCTTTTGAGATGATCCACGATCTCATGGGTATCTCTCCGGTACATCCTTTGGATATGGATGTAATTGGGCGTTTCGATATCCTCGTAGCGTAGAGCCACCAATTCCCCGATCCGGACACCGGTCTGGTATTGGAAGATCAGGGCCAGCGGGGAGAGCCGATAATCTTTTACCTCATCAAAGAAATCCTTCCATGCCAGGTCTGTGATCGCTTCGATCTCCTCCGCAGTGTAGACCTGTGTTTTGTCCGGCTTCTTCTTCTCTCTCCGGTACATCTTCCGTTCTATCTTGACCTGGGACATGGGATTGGAGCTGATGATACCGAGATCCACAGCATAATCCAGTGCCTGTCTCATGATTACCTGCACATTGACATATCCTTTTCTGGTCATGTCATATTTTTTTATCAGGGCATGTGCCCACTGGTCCAGATCAAGCTTGGTCAGCTCTTTCAGGGGCTTCTTTACGATCGCTGTTCCTTTATAGTAGGTATTCCAGTCACTTTTGATCCGGGAGATATAGGTTGTGGCGGTGGTGTGCAGATCCTTGTAGATGAGCCACTTTGGATAGAGATCTTCCAGGGTCATCCTTTCCTTACGGTCCGGTTTTTTCTGGTAAGTACCACTATAAAAGGAACAAAGGTCATCCAGGAGATCATCCCGGTCTTTCCGGACGATCATTCTGCGGCCTTCTTTCTTTGTCGGATCGAGCACGTGTGTCCGCCAGCGGGTATCCTTACCGGCACCCTGATAGATTTCATAAGGATGTTTTTCCAGTATCTCTTCTCTTCGTTTTCTGTTCATTTGTTCCAGTACATCATCCACGTTAAAGATACCATTCTCTGTGGCGAACTGCAACAATTCATTTAAACTGGGCTGACGTGTCAGGTTAAGATCGGATATAATACGGCCCCCTTCCTGTCCGGCGGCACAAAGACCTCATTCAGGATATGTGAGATGCGATTAAGTGGAACGTGCTGTAAACCGGCTGTGTTGCTGAAGTTAATAGATGAATAGCTAGTTAATGAAATAGGTATGCATTTTTGAATGTTCATGATTTTTTTCCTTCCATTGGTTATCTATAAAGTTGTCTGTAACTGCTTCACATGATCTTTCCGTACCTGTTTGCCGAGGTCATCCCCGTCAATTAAGATAGCGACACGGTTAAGAACCATAGGAAAGAGTTTTCCTTCCAGTTCGTTCTTTGGATCCTTTAATTCCTTGAGAGTATAGCAGGTGGTAATAAGAACCGGTTTATTGCAATGATCCACCCGGTTCATAACTTCTATCGCTAAAGGAACGTGAAGTTTGTTCAGAAAGCGGAGATCAAAATCGTCAAGGCAGACAAGAGACTTACTAAAGATGCTGTCAAGACGCTCCTTCCTGTCGTGAAAAGACATAGCTGTCAGTTCTTCCAGCAGTTGACTGAAAGAAACCATAACAGCAGGATAACCGCTTTCTATAACATCGTTGACGATACAGGCTGCAGCAAAGGTCTTTCCCCTTCCCGGTGGGCCCCAGAAGAGGAGACCGCAAGGGGCAGGTTCCTTCAAAAACTGGATATAGTGTTTCAGTTTGTATGCCAGCTCAGAGTTTTGATCCTGCATGTTGTCAAATCGGCAATCCCATAAAGTCTTCCAACCAAGACCATCATTCTTAAGATGATGGATGAACCGCTCCCATTCGGCGGCATCCCTTTTTTTCTGGTCTTCTTTAAGCTCTTTTAGCTGACAGTCACAGGGAATCTGGAGACGTAATTCATGGCCAAAAATGATGGCAAGGCGTTGCCTTGGCTTGCGACAATTCCGGCAATGGATCAGGCCGTCATCAGGATCAATATATTCGTCAGGTTGCAAAAGGGTTTGCGTCATAGGCTCTCTCCTTCCTCATAGCTGTAATCTTTGTTTCTCCAACTAAGATCCGCATCATCATTATTCCACCTCCCTTCATATGGTGTTTTATTAATATGATTGGAATCCTGTCCATCATATCCTTTAGTTATTGTTCTATAGTTCTTACTCTTATTATTCTTAATAGTGGACACTTTTCCGGTCATGTGATGTCCGGAATTCTGGTCATGTGATGTCCAGTTTTCCGGTCCTCTCATGTCCGGTTTTTCGGACACCGGAATTCTGGTCCTCTTGTCTGTCGCAGAGCCAGATTCGGCAGAGAAAGAAGCTTGTGGCAGAAGAACATAAATAAGATTGGATTTTCCGATTCCCTGCCTCTTTCTCCGGATCAGGTCATGCTCTTCCAGAGATCGCAGACAGTCTTCAATCGTTGTTTTGCTTTTACCCAGTTTATTCCTCAGATCAGTGATGGAATAGCGGATAAAGGTATGCCCCCGGGAATCGGTCCAGCCAGGACTGGTTATGGAGAGACGGGTCCGGTCTAAAAGGAGCATATATAAGAGCTTTGCTGTCTCGCTGAGATCTGTATCCAATAAAAAGCGAGGGAACATCATATAGTCCGAAAATGAGGTCTGCTGGTCAATATAACGACATATCATAGGCAATGCACCTCCTTCTTACGCCAAATCAAAAAGGAGCAGCCACACATATGGCTACTCCTTAAAGAATATGTCTGTATTAAATTATACTATTTCCGATCTGCTGCGATCCTGCCATCCCTTAAAGGACAGACTACCCCCCGAAGGGGCTTAACGTCAACATCCAATCCGGGACCCGGAGTCTTGCTCCAAACCCTCCGTCGGGAAATGACGGGATTCAACCCATATCCAGGGGCTATTTATTTAGCTTAGGACAAAGCAGAACGTTTGTTCGATACAAATATATCATATGAATATTGATTTGTAAAGGGGTAATTGAAAATTTTTTACTGTTAATTTTTCTTTAATTTTTTGAAAACTGTTGTAGGTATTTTCTTTGTTAAGTACCCTTTTTTTTTTTTTGTATGCCTTGTACCGCCTGTCGCAATCCTGAACGGTTCAGGAATGCGACAGTACCTCATGTTCAGGAATGCGACATCGGCTCAAAACAGCCTGTCCCTCATGTTCAGGAATGCGACATCGGCTCAAAATAGCCTGTCCCTCATGTCGCAAGG
>CADBOX010000434.1 GCA_902796415.1 uncultured Lachnospiraceae bacterium | reverse complement strand
CTCATTTTATATTTGGATAAGGAAAGGGATACCCCCGAAAGGATATCCCATTTATATAAATGAACGAAAAGCAACTCGCTCAACACACATGTGGGATATTATCCCTCAATGCTGATATACTTTTTCTCAGGATCAGGAATCGCGGATTCCTTTGGAACCGTAAGTACCAGGACACCGTCATTATAAGCCGCCTTGATATTCTCCTGCTGTAATTTCTTGCCTACATAGAAAGTTCTCTGGCAACTGCCGCTGTGGCGTTCTCTTCTTAGGTAATTCTTCTCTTCATCTTTTTCCTCTGTGGCAGACTCCCTGGTAGCTCTGATGGTCAGGTTTCCTTCATGAAGTTCCACGGACAGATCCTCTTTCTTATAGCCCGGGAGTTCAACCTCAAGCTGATAATGGTCTCCCTGATCCTTGATATCTGTCTTCATGACCTGAACCGTTCTCTGCGGTGTCACCGGTGTGCGAAAAACATCATCAAAAAAGTTATCTACAAAATTATCTCCAAAAATGCTAGGAATTAACATATTACTTACCCCTTTCAATCAAATGTAGTCTTTTTGTATATCTGTCTTGATTCCTCATTTTTATGAGGAGGAACAATTACTGGATCTGAATGTAACGATTCTCTTCTACCTCGGGAGCCGTTTCTTTTTCCTTCGGGAAAGTCAGGTGAAGAACACCATCCTGGAAGCCTGCCTTAATGTCTTCCATCTCCAGGCTTTCTCCCACATAGAAGCTTCTCTTGCATACGCCTGTGTAACGCTCTCTTCTTACATATCTGCCTTTTTCGTCTTTCTCATCATTTTCTTGCTTTGTGTTACCGGCCACTGTAATATAGCCATCCTTCAACTCAACGGAAAGGTCTTCTTTCTTATAGCCCGGCATGTCGATGAGCAACTCATAGTTCCCGTCTACTTCTTTCAGGTCGGTCTTCATAATGGGTGTACCCAGTCTCTTGAAGGTTCCGGCAGGAATCTGGAACATATCATTGAACATATCATCCACAAAATGATTTGTAAAAATACTTGGTCTTAACATAATGATGATCTCCTTTCCTTCATCAGATGCAGTTCCCGGGTTTTATCCGGCAGCCCCGCATCTGTGTTACTTGTTCTCTTTGTTCTAAATGTAATATAACACTTGTTATTAGCCATGTCAAGTGTCGAGTGCTAATTCTTTTATTAAAAAAATATTACAATTCTTTCGTAAATCTTTCACAAAAAAACTGCCATGTGAATCTCTCACATGGCAGCAGTATATTCGGGATTCTTGAGGTTCCAAATCTCGTCAGTCCCCTTCCACCGGAATCAGATAATGAAGCATAACCCAGCCAGTGTAGTCTTCATAATCTACCAGGCCCCAGCCCTTCCGAAATTCTTTGATCTCAAGTTCCTGGTTCTCCGGTACTTTACAATATAAGCCTGCATCCCCGTCCGGTTCTTTTCTTAAGTTGATGGCCTGGGCCTTGCTCAAGGTTTCCACCTTCCAGTGTCTGTTTCCGTAACTTCCCATATGGAACATATTGATCCAGCATCTCTGCCCCTCATGATCCACCTGAGCCCAGCCATCCTTCAGTTTGAGGACTGTGAATTCCGTACCGTAAAGGATACCGGCTTCTGCTACGTCGGCCTTCGGGGAGGGTTCTGTATACAGATCGATTCCCTTTTCTGTGATGGAGTTCATGTAGATCTGACTCCCGACCTTAATATAATTATCTCCGTCATTAATAAAGTGTAGCTGCTTCATCGGAATCCAGGCAGTGATCCCACAGTAATCGATCTGACCCCAATCCTTACCATCCACCTGCCGGTTGTCCAGCAGCTGTACATATTTTCCCTCCGGGATAAAACCGGTCTGTGTGGTTGTCCCCGGTTCTCCGAACACGGGAACTCCGTCCAGGGAATTGCTTTTCAACGTACAGTACGTCCCAAGGGGAACTTTCTGGGTGTCGCCGTCTGTATCAGCTGGAAACTCGGAAGCCCGGGCAATCATATGATTGAGATAGTGGTAGGGGTAGACAAAGCAGAAACCAAGACATGCCAAGGCCACCAGACCATAGATGACCTGCAGGTAAAGAGGCATTTCTTTCCTGGTTTTCTCCTTTTTCCCTTTTCCGGCCTTCTTCCCGGCACGCTTATCCACCAGGGCTCTCCCCTCCGGGGGATCCGGATCCGGCAGCTGTCTGTAATCCGCCTCTTTCTCCTCCTCATGGACTCTCCATCCATGATGGGAGTCTTTCCACTGGCCATCCTCCGGGTCATAGTCCATCTCCCCGATCTCGATGTGGATGGTCTCATTCCCCACTTCTTCATCGTCCATATCGATGATGATCTCCGGTTCCTCCATGGATTTCTTTCGATTTTGCAGAATGGTTTCGTCTAAACGAAATGTATTTTTCTCATCCATGTCATTTTACACCTGTCACTTTATATATTTCAAAAAAGCTGTTCTGACTGCTGCAAAGTTCATCTGTGATCTCATACTCCACGTCTTCGTCTTCACGTCCCATGAGATAGCCTATCTTCTTAGGCCCGCGGGTAATAATATATACGTTATCTTTTAACAGGAACTTAGAGCTGATTCCCTCCAGGCCAAGATCCTTTAATTTCTGTTGGTAAAGCGGGGTATAAGCCGACCAGCTTCCGCTCATAAACCAGTTCATCTGATGCATGTCATCAGTGGGGAGGGATACCTTGGTAAAACTTGTGGTATCCAGAACATAATAATTCTCCGGGTGTTCTCCACAATACTCCAGGACTTCCCCCTTCTCCGCACCGTAGATCTGCTGGTACTCCTGATTCCCCCGCACATTTTCCAGGATGCCGGTACAGTATCCGGAAGCCCGGGTAAAGAGGATGGCAATCAGCAGAATCTGCAGTAAGCCATGAAGGCGGCACATCCATACTTCTTTATAGCTCTCCAGGAAATGACATATCATAACGAATGCCGCGGTGAAGGTCAGCAGACGGATGCACTCTTCCACACGCTGAGGGAACCTTCCGTTGATGGCCAGGTAGATCCACTCTGCAGCCACCAGCAGCACAAAGATCGCCGTCTGGAGCAGGTAGAGCAGGTGCATGCCGATACCGGCCCGGAACCGCAGGATCAGTGTGACCGGAATCAGAGGAATCAGCACCAGCCAGAAATAGAAGGAATAAAAACGCAGACGGAAGAAAGCCTGGGTGCTTTCCCTGGCCAGCCGAAGGGCCTTCTCCCAGGATCCTTCGATCTTCTCCTTCCAGGAGAGTTTCGGTTCCTTTCCCAGCTCATAGTCATAGGCTTTCAGTACCCAGTCTGTCTTGAAATCGTCCACCATACAGTAGGTATAGTAGGCCATGGCATCCCGCTGTTCCTCCCGGATTCCCAGGGAGCTGTAAAACTCCTGATTCTCCTCATAGTCCGGAAAACCTTTGTAATCCTGCAGGTAAGCCCTGGCGTGATTGTAAGTATAATAGTCCTTCCACTCCCGGGAACCGTACTCCCTGTCATTCATAAAGAGGGCTCCCGCACACAAAAGAGCGATGACACAGAGGGCGATCCAGGGTTTCAGTGATCTGAAAAAATGAATGTGATACTTGGTGATAAATTCGATCATCAAAAACGGCAGGACCATATAGAAGCAGGAAGTCCTCAGGCAGTAGGCTGCTATCATCAGTACGCCCAGGACCAGCAGATTCCAGGGTCTCCATGCCTCCTCCTTGCTCTCCAGAGCCAGGTAAAGCAAGGCCATACACCCGCAAAAGGCCGCCGCAGTGGTAAATGTCATGGCAGAAAAACACGGCAGCCAGATGGCCAGGAAGCCCAGGGCATAGACTCCGCAGATCAGGAAGCGGTTACACCGGAAATGATTCAGCAGCCGGTATAAAACCATGATCAGGGCAAATCCGTACAGGGCTACGGTGGTCCCCACATACCAGTTCACATCCTTCAGATGGAACTTCCAGATGTTGATCTCCGGATTCCTGGTATAGAGAAGACGAATGACCCAGGAAAGGGGATATTTGAGGAAGATCGCATGGGCTTCGGGAACTCCGGTAAAGGATCCGTCCAGGATCTGCATGATGACAGAATCATCGTTCACCTCAAAACTGAAGGGAATTGTTGTGCAGATCCGGTATAGTAAAGGTACCACTGTTCCCACAGCCAATACCAGATTGATCAGCTGGTTCAGGAATCGGAACCACAGCTTCTCTGCCAGTTCTTCTTTTTTCTTTTGGTATTTCTCAAATCTTTGTTTCATATTTGTTATCTATCGTTTTGCTTTTTATAACACTGTCGTCAGATGACAGATGGGCAATCCCACCACGTTATAATAATCCCCGTCGATGCCGGAGATAAAGATGGCGGCACGGCCCTGGATGCCATAAGCACCCGCTTTATCCATGGGCTCTCCGGTGCGGATGTAGGCGGTGATCTCCTCCTCGGAGATATCCCGCATCCTTACTCTGGTACATTCATGAAACTGTTCCGTCACATGAGTCCGCCCTCCCACGATGGTTATCACGGCAACACCGGTGTAAACTTCATGGTATCTTCCGGACAGCTTCCGAAGCATGGCAGCGGCATCCTCCTCATCCACAGGTTTACCCAGAACCTCTCCATCCAGGACAACGATGGTATCGGAACCGATGATCTTGCAATCATCCTCCTCTCCCTTGTGAGCCTGAGCCACTGCAGTGGCCTTGCGAAGAGAAATTTCCTCCACCATGGCGCCGGGCTCCATCCCGTCCAGATCAACGTTTTCATCTGCCTGACTTACCTCCACGGTAAAAGAATAACCGGCCTGTTCTAATATTTCTTTTCTCCGGGGGGACCCGGAGGCTAATATAATATTCATAGTGACTCCACAAAGCGCATAAACGCCTTCTGTCCTTCTTCTGTCCTCTTATAGACACCGGCACATTCCAAAACTTTAACGAACACCTTGCTGATCTCATCCTGCAGGATGCCGCGGATGTTATCCGGTGTGATATCATAATGACCGATCCATTTTTCCACCCAGTCCGCGTGTTTTTCAATCTGCTCATCCGCCCGGATGTCCTTGCCCTGGAGGATGGCTTCTTCCAGGATGGCGATCTCCTGTTTCAGTCTGGCGGGAAGTACGGCCAGCCCCATTACCTCGATCAGGCCGATGTTCTCCTTCTTGATATGATGAAGGTCTGCCGAAGGATGATAAACACCCCAGGGGCTTTCTTCTGTCGTTATGTTGTTGCGCAGTACCAGATCCAGTTCAAAAAGATCTCCATGCATACGGGCGATAGGGGTGATGGTATTGTGCGGTGTCCCATCGGTCTCGCTGAAGATGAAGGCTTCTTCATCCGTGTATCCTCTCCAGCTGGTGAGTATATGATCTGCCGCATCCACGATTCTTCCGATGTCCTTGCCCTGGAGGCGGATCACGGACATGGGCCATTTCACGATGCCTGCATTCAGGTCTTCATAGCCCTTTAAGGAGAAGGTTCTCTCATATGGTGCCTTTGCCATGGCGAAGACATAGCCTCCTCCCTGGAAATGATCATGGCTTAAGATCGATCCACCCACGATGGGAAGGTCCGCATTGGACCCTGCCGTATAATGAGGGAAGAGTTTGACGAATTCCAGAAGTTTTCGGAATACCGCGCGGTCGATGATCATAGGGATATGCTTTTTATTTAAGATAATGCAATGCTCATTGTAATATACATAGGGGGAGTACTGAAGGAAATAATCCTCCCCTGCCAGTTTGATAGGGATGATGCGATGGTTCTGTCTGGCCGGATGAGAGAAATGACCCATGTAGCCTTCATTTTCCACACACAGGAGACAGCTGGGATAGCCGGACTTCTTCGCCTGGCCGGCCTTGGCGATATCACGGGGATCCTTCTCCGGTTTGGAAAGGTTGATAGTGATATCGATGGGACCGAATTCTGTCTCCGTCATCCACTTTTCATCTTTGGCGATGCGGTCCTTACGGATATAATTGGTCTTCTGGCTGAAATCATAGTAATAGTCGGTGGCTTTCCTGGGGTCTTCCCGGTACAGGTCAGCAAAAGTTTTCCTCACCATGGTTGGTGGAGGGGTCAACAGACCCATGATCTTTGTATCAAAGAGATCCTTCATGGTGATGGTATCCTCCTCGAAGAAACCCTCCTTGTGGGCATAAACCAGCATATCTTCCAGGATATCCACCAGTTCTCTTTTCTCTGTCACGGGAGTCTCCTCATACTCCAGGATACCAAAAAGCTCAAGGAGCCGGTTTATGGTATAGGTTTTATCATCCAGGTTCACAAGACCTGCGTCAATCCCGTAAGCCACCAGTTCTGAAATCAATCGATTTATCATCATTCATCCTCTCTTTCTTCTACTCAATCACCTTCATGCCACCGTATTTGCGGATTTTTAAAACATGACATGCCCCTTTCCCGAATACCTGATCCATGGCTTCCAGGTAAGCGGCCACTTTATCATTTTTCACAAAAGCCTGGATGGTGCCGGCAAAACCGCCTCCATGGACACGGGACACACCTGCCCCGCTTTCCAGAACCGCCTCACTGACCGCCAGGGCCAGGGATACATTCTGGTGCTGCACGTCATTGTTGGTGTATACATTCTGCAGGAATTTGAAGGAAGAATCCCCGGAGGCCTTGACCGTATCCAGGAATGCGCCGATCTCCTCCTTCTTTAATGCCTCCACTTCCTTCTGCACCCGTTCATTTTCCCGAATGAAATGGATGGCACGCAGCACGGCCCGGTCACCGCACTGATCACGGAGGGCCTGAACATTTGCAAGAATCTGCTCCAGACTGATACCGCAGAGAACTTCCTTACCAAAATAAGCTGCCACAGATTTCATCTCCTGGGGGATGGCCGCATAATCTGCCGTGAGATCTGCGTGAGACCCTTTGGTATCTGTGATACAGAGGCTGTAGCCGTATTTGTTCATATCGAATTCCACTTTCTCCACCTTAGGAGCGGAAGGGTCAGCAAAATCCACGTGAACCAGGCTTCCTACCGAGCAGGCCATCTGATCCATCAGGCCGCAGGGCTTACCGAAATAGACATTCTCTGCATACTGGCCGATGACGGCATTTGTCACCGGATCCAGTTTCCCGTCATTATAGAGATAGGAGATTATGGTCCCGATGATAGTTTCAAAGGCAGCAGAAGAAGATAGCCCCGCACCGATAAGCACGTCACTGGTAATGTAGGCCTGAAAACCGCCGATCCGATAGCCACGGTCAGCAGCCCCCGCCAGCACACCCTTGATCAGGGCTGTAGTAGATTCTTTCTCCTCCTCCTTGAGGGAAATGTCATTGACGTCGATCACAATCTCGTCATAATCATCCGACACCACACGGACCAGAGAATCTTCTCTTTTCTTGGT
>CADBOX010000433.1 GCA_902796415.1 uncultured Lachnospiraceae bacterium | reverse complement strand
GGGCGGTCAAAAAGAAGCAGTGTGCGCACGGGCACCCTGCTTGCGAAAATGCACCGGGTATATACCGGTGCCCTGCTTGCCCAGTTTGATGAGAACTGTTTTGGTATGGGAGAAGCATATATGATGGGAGTTGAGTTCATTCAACTATCTGAGGCTTTAGTTGAGACGTTGCGGTTTTCAGAAGCGGGGTTTTTTGCATAAAAATAGGGTAGAAACCATTTTGGGAGCGACGCACCATAATGGTGACAAGTGATTCTAAGGTGGTGCTTGAGGTTATTTTGCCAATGAGTAATACTAAAATTGAAGCTGTAGGTGAAAAAACGAAAGGAGCGGATTACTATGGTTGAATTTGGCGAACAACTTAGAAGAGCACGAGAAGAAAAAGGACTGACACAGCAGTCTCTTGCGGAAAAACTATACGTTACCAGACAGGCTGTTTCCAGGTGGGAATGCGGAGACAGATATCCGGATCTACTCACAACAAAGAAAATATCACTATTCCTGGATGTAAGTCTGGATGACCTGTTATCCGGAAAAGAGATAACAAAAGAAGTTGAGAGGAACCCTGTAATAGAAAACAAAGCTGCAAATGGTATTATGATTGCACTTTATTCCTTTGTGGCAATTTCGTCTATTATCACGGCAGCAGATATTATCCTGCGATTTCCGTTTGGATCAGAAGCAATTGATTATAGCGATATGCAACTTATTGTCATACATGTCCTGGGATTAATCTGTCAGGCAGCACTGTTTTCCTTTGGCCTGTTCCAAGCTGTGAAGGGAACATTATCTTCAAAAAGGATGGGTTTCGTTATTGCGGCGTATTTCTGTGTCATATGCATTACGAGCACTGGAAACTATTCAAAATTAACGGCATGGCAGCTTGCTGTTGTTGAAGCAGCTCAAATATTTCCCTATGTACTCGGTGCGATAGCTACTATTTTCTATTACTTATGTAACAACAATAATAAATTGTTTCCCAGTATGATTTATGCAGTATCGAGCTGGGGGATATTTCAAATTCTCGCTTCCACTATTCAGCTGTTCCGAAGAAATGGACAGTATTTGTCCATAAATACGACAGTTAACCTGGTTCTTAAGAGTGCCATATTCGGACTGATACTGTATCAAACAACTACACTGAGAACAAAACGAAAAAACGCGCTCGTTATCAGAGAAATGGAGAAAGTTTAATCTTCCAGCCGGATCAGTTTTTGCAGGTAGGATATGTGTTTTGTTATTTTAATGATTATTAGATTGGTGGAAGGGTAGTTGGTGCACCGCCAATCCTGTTTATCTAATATACGGTATTGCTTCTGGTTTTAGTTCCGGTGTTTTACGAACGGTATAGTAAAAGCTGATATGCCGATTCGTCCTAGGGCGAAAAATAGAATTGACTATTTTGGTATTGGGAATATACTTTTAATTATAGAAACTCTATAAAATAGAGTATATGGAGGTGGTCTTAGTGGAAGAAGCTAAACGGGATCCTCGAGAGGATATTTTTCTAATCAGACAGATGCTTGAGCGTTCCATGGACGGAATGAAAAGCCTTGCACCATGGTTTTCTGGTTTCGGTTTTGTATGGTTGTTTTACGGAGCCTTTTCCGCACTTCAAAGGATTGTCATGTTACGGGTTTCTCCTTTGACTGCGGGGCAGGTGGCGTTCGCAGGAAGTATTCTTGGGTTATTGTTCTGCATAGTACTGGCAATAGGATTTCTGGTCTGCAGTAAAAGAATGGCTTATCTGGGATTTGGATCGCTTGTGCAAAAATTGGTAAATATGTGGGGGGTTTGCATTTTTATATATCTGGCTATGACAATGTTAGTGAATCCTGGCATTCAGACTCTCTCGGTTCAGTTGGGGTATTCCGCTGAAGCAGCCGCTGCTCTCTATAAGGCATGTGCTCTGAGCAGGAGTTTCCTGTTCTTCCTGTTCCCCGTGGCACCTCTGCTTATCACAGCAGAGTTTCTGGATAGTCGCAGGATGGTCTTTTTGGGAATAGTTCTCGCAATGCTGGCAGTAATGGCTATGTGCTGCCATGCGATTTTGTTATTCGGTGATAATTTATCATCGGGAATAGAATTATGGTATTTTTGGTTCGGAGCGGCTTGTTTGCTGGATTTGGTCCCCGGAACAATGCTGTTGGTCTTTGGGCATCAGTTAAAAGGCAGGTGATTTATGGAACTGCACGAGATACCTTCTGCGTTCCAATCACGGCTGCGACTTGCCGTGGTGGCTGCATTGATGACAGGGCCGAAAGATTTTACTACATTGACAAAACTTACAGAAGCTACACCTGGGAATTTAGGAAAGCAGCTCTTCATTCTGGAATCTGAAAAACTCATACTGTGTCAACGGGAGTTTTTGGGACGACGTCCCCGGTCCACTTACCAATTAACAGAGAATGGTCGTGAAACATTTTTGGATTATGTACAGATGCTGGAGAAGATTATTGAAGGAGAAACATGCAACTAAAAATCCGACAGCTTCGGAAGGAAAGAGGATTGACTCAGTCAGAGGTTGCTGACGAATTAATGTGTGACCAGTCCCTTTATTCCAAGTATGAGCGTGAGGTGCGCTCATTATCGCTTGAAAACGCTATTAAATTAGCCCGATATTATGGTGTCAGTTTGGACTATCTGGCAGGACTGACAGAAGAGCAGGAGAAATTAGAATAGAATATGTGATTTGAGTCAACTGTTTCATTGGTGCGGAAGGCAACTTTGTTACCTTGCTATTGGGAGTACAGATAAGTGGTATGATATTTTGAGTGAGTGGTCGCTCATTTCAATCCAGCTTCCCGCTCTTTTCTTTAAAATAGTTTATTTACGCGCTTTCTGGGTCTCGGTCTTTTGTATCCAAAAAACAATGCTCGATTCGGGAGGCAGAGGGGGGGCTGTCGCACTAATCACTTAGTGCGACAGCCCCTTTTGATATAGTTCTTTAGGAAGACTTATTGTTTACTTTCGTGCTAATATAGAATATAATATTAGCACGAAAGTAGGTGATACATATGAAGGAGATAGAAAGAGTAATTGATTCATCTGGAATTCTGTTAACGAAGGATGCCATTGAAGCCGGCATTTCAAAACATTTGCTATATAGTTTTATAAAAGAAAATGGGTATGAACAGGTTGCTCATGGCGTATATGCATCCCCAGAGGCCTGGGAAGATGAAAGCTATATTCTGTCTTTGAGATGCCCGCAAGGGGTCCTGTCTCATGATGAAGCTTTATATTATCATGGTCTGACTGACAGAGAACCTATGCAGCAAACGATAACAATATATACTGGATATGGGACGTCCCGATTAGTTAATGATGGGGTGAAAGTATTTACTGTACGGAAGGAACTGCTTGATATAGGGAAAGAAATCGTAAAGAATTCATTCGGTCATGAAATTCCAATCTATAATTGTGAGCGGACAATCTGTGATTTGGTCAGATCTCGCAGCAGATTTGAAGTACAGGATTATCAGACTGCTCTCAAAACGTACATCGGTGGGAAAGACAAGGACCTTAATAGACTGATGGAATATGCAAAGCTGTTTCATGTCGACAAGAAAATCAGAGGCTATATGGAGGTGATGTTGTAATGGCTCTTTCACAGGCGCAGATTAAGGGAAGAATCAAGAATATAGCGAAGTCGAACAAAGCAGATGCACGTATTTTAATTCGAATATACATGATGGAACGTTTCTTGGAGAGAATAGCAAACTCAGTATATGCAGAGAATTTTATTTTAAAGGGTGGAATATTGATTACATCTCTGGTGGGAGTCTCTATGAGATCAACCATGGATATAGATACTTCTATCCGGGGGTTTACTTTGTCGCAGGAAGAAGTTCTTCGAATAGTGAAGGAGATCAGTGAGATTGATCTGGAGGATGGTGTAACTTTCAGCGTTAAGAGCGTTTCCGGCATAATGGATGAAATGGACTACCCGGGTATTCGTTTGGCTTTAGATGCCTGTATGGATGTAATGGTAACGCCTATCAAGATAGATATTTCTACCGGTGATGTAATAACTCCAGAAGCCGTAGAATATGATTATAAGCTCATGCTCGAAGAACGTTCCATACACGTATGGTCATATAATCTGGAAACGATTCTCGCCGAAAAGCTTCAAACGGTCATGTCTCGAGGGGTATTGAATACCAGGATGAGAGATTATTATGATATTTATACACTGATGCTCCGTTATGAAAATGATATCGGTCGAGATACGTTGAAGCAGGCATTTGATGCGACATGTAAAAAAAGAGGTACCACGGACCTAACAACACAAGGAGCGCAAATTTTTGATATTGTTATGAATGACAGAGAATTACATAGTCTATGGAATGCATATCAGAAAAAATTCATTTATGCAGGAGATATAGCATTCGAAGCGGTTATGAAAAAAGCAATAAACCTTTATGAGATTATACGATAGTCCTGAAATATTTGAGCGACCACCTGAGCGAGTAGCTACAGTTTACCAATCCAGCTTCCCGCTCCTTTCTTCAAAAATGGCTTATTTATGCGCTCCGTGGGTCCCGATATTTTGTATACAAAAGGCAATGTTCGATTCGGGACGCGGAGGCCCTGCACGTCCAGTGGACGTGCGCTTAGGGCCGACCGAAGCGGAGCGGAGAGGAAATGTCCGGTGGACATTTCCCCGGTTCAAATCCTGTCGCATC
>CADBOX010000432.1 GCA_902796415.1 uncultured Lachnospiraceae bacterium | reverse complement strand
GCATACTCTGCCGCTTCCTTCTCCTGAAGCAGGTCTTCTTCATGGTATGGGTCAAACTCCTTACGGACATTCAGGATCTGGTTGCTCAACAGGTCTTGATGGGAATCATAATAAATCAGCGCCTCACGGATAAGTTTGATGAATTCCCCTTGCTTAATATAAAACCTGGTCTGACGGCTCATCTGGCAACAGATATATGGCGCTACCGCAAGAATTGCTATAGCATACTGCATCATCGAATGGGATGTATCGTCCCTTTCAATACTTCGGTAGAGCTCCATCTGCAGATAGTCCCAGATAATATGGGCGGCATTATCTGGATTCTTCCAATCCAAGACTATAGCTGCAGAAGAGCGATTCGCCACTTTCCTAACTTTTTCAATCTGCGTATATATGGTCAGCATCAGAGGGACGTTGATGACTTTTGAAATCCTGTCATTTTCACCGGGAAGTGATTCTTCCTTTATCCCTGCAGACAGCAGAAAAGACCTCACCGTATCATACGGCAAGGGCTGAAGCCGGTATTTTGAACAATTGTTTTCCAGCGAGAATCCAAGCCTTGACGTCGTAATGATCTGAATCCCCGGTCTTTCCATCCACTCCCTGATATATTTTCCTGCGTTTTTCTTATATACGTCAGGGATCTCGTTAAAACCGTCCAGAAGAAGCAACAGTCGTGGGTGCCCATCAGAGATGCAATTTGTCAACTCTATAATGCGGTTATAGTTATCAGCTCCGAATTTTACTTCTAAATAACGATTCAGATCACCTCCATATTTATCGAGTCTCTGCAATGGGACATAGATTGCAGGGATTCCAAGCTTTTTAAACCAGTCCTCCTCCGGTAGCGTCAGCATGGCGACAGTCTTGCCAATACCGCCTTCTCCGATCAGTAATATATGCTTATGTTCCTGTCGTTTCCAACTCTCAAGGATCATCTCCTTAATGGTACGAGGTTGTTCATCTTTCTCCGTAGCATGTCGTCTATCACTCAGGATTTCAGGGAGACCTCTGGGAAATAAATTTGGATCCGGTTTCATCATGCGAATGCTTGGATGTTGTTCCCTTTCGTAGATAAAAGAATCCATCACCCGCCTGTAGAAATTTGTTTTTGCAATATTTTGTCGATCTTTAATTTCATTAACGGTTTTTTTGATATCGTTAGCTGTCTCTTGTGCGCAAGATATCTGTTTACTAATAAATAAATCGTAAAGAGTCGTCCCGCTTTTAAGTGCTGCTTCCAACTGATCAAGGTAATGGTTCAAGTAATAATCTGTAATTGATCTGTGAATTCTACAGTCTGGATGTGTCTTATAAAATGTTTCTATAAAGTGGTTCCGATGCTCAGAAGTAAGTATGGTTTCATGTAATTCATTATGATATTGTGCAATATATTCATCTGCCTCAGAAACATACATCTCTATATCATCTGGCACATCCTCATAATCAATAACTTCTGAAAGGTGTGGAATGCCTCTATCAGAGATTACCTTAGAGCCATCATGGGTAATAGAACGAAGACCTTCTTCTATTGTCAAGCCAGTGGCTAACCAATTTAAAAACGTTCCAATTAAAGCCTGACTCATAATCTTCCTCCAAAAAATCTTCTCTGATTATGATAACTTTTGCCTGATTAACACTCTCGGGATGCTTTGGAAAAATGATTGTGCCGCCAATCATATAGCCATGTTAAACGTAATCCTCTATAAACCTCGATAGTCTGGAACCCTTTTGAAGCAGTGAGGAAATACAAATTTCCTTTCCTTTTCTTCCATAGAGAACTTGACATAAATATGTCCATTGGAATTCGTAAAGACGATGACTCCTTCACCGTATATTGCATTATGATAAGCTATTTGCCAGCATAATCTACTTTCTATAATGCATAACCGGTAGATTCCACTTTGGACCACGGTGGTCTAAAGTTCTGCCAACATGTACACGCACGCCGTGTCAGATGTTCTGTGTGATGGGTGGGTTATCAGGATAAGGCAGTATCCAGAGCATGTTTTCTCTGATTGAAAACATTTTGCGGACAAGATAAAATGCTTATAATGCTTCATATTTCAAAGTCACAGCTGTCTGGAGGAACAAATGCCCTCAGTTATAACACTTGACGATCAGCATCCTGCCGTTCAATATCTGTGCAAAAAGGATAAACGACTGG
>CADBOX010000431.1 GCA_902796415.1 uncultured Lachnospiraceae bacterium | reverse complement strand
GAAGCGTTTTATGGCGTTCCGGATATTTATAAAGAGGAAGCGCTATCTAGGATTGAACCGGATATGCGCCAAGTATATGAGCAATTCATAAAGATACGCAAGTAAAACAAAATATGGGGTGATTATTACGAAGAGATTTAAAACTAATTTTACAGAAGAAGAACTAAAGAGTGCTCTTTTCGCAAAGAAGGATCAAGCTGAAGAAATACTTAATGATAAAAATAAGTGGGAAAAGTTTAAGGTTAAATTTGAGTCATTTCTTCATAAAGCATATGACATTCCGGTTTTAGGAACAGTGATTGATGACATAATAAGTATGTATCAGTTGGTGGAGTCATATGTTAAGCGGGAATATACAGATATACCATTGACTTCAATTATTTCGATTCTAGCTGCGCTGGTATATGTTATTAGCCCAATTGATTTAATACCAGACTTTATACCAGTTATTGGATATCTTGATGATGCTGCAGTAGTTACCCTTGTGCTGGGGTTAGGAGTAGGTCATGATCTGGAAAAATACAAATCGTGGCAGGAAAAATTGCGTGACAATGCTATTGAAGAATTAGAAGAACAGGTCGGAGAGGCTATTTTAGAACTGTTAGATGATAGAGCTTTGGGTGCTCTAATTCTTTCAAAAGATGAAACGGTTAGGGTGTACGCCGTTGAAGATATTGAAGAAGAACCGTATCGAAGTACCGTTTATAGCGTCAATCTCCCTGTTGCTATTTTAAAGAAAATGTATCTTGAAAAAGAAGAAGATTATATAGCATTTTTAAATGGCGTAATTGAGAACACTGATTTTGAATGGTCACCGGTTGGAAGACTGGATGCTATTCATGAAGCATTCATTCACAGATATGAAAACTATTTTGATGTAGAAGAGGGTGTTTTAGATGAATGATATTCTGGAAAAGCTGATGAAGCTTATGCCATCATCACCAACAGAATTAACAGATAAGAATAAAGCTAAAATTAGAGAGTATATGCCGGTACCCAATGACTTTGATATTTTATGGGCAGATATTCAATCTTTTGCTGGATATCCGGAGGGAACTGTTATTACTGATAGAGGAATAGTTCTTAAGGCATCTAGGCGAGCGTTAAAGAAAAGTAAAAATGGCGAGAATAAAAAAGAAAACGAGTTGAAGCTTTTTTATCAGATTGTATTATGGGAATACTTTGATCCTGAATCATACTCATTTGACAGGGAAGAAATTGACGGAGAAAAAGTATATGTTCTTCGAAACGGAGATGTTCCTATTCTATATTTTAAGAATAAGGATGTTTGCTCCTTCTTTGAGAACTATGAAAAGGAATTACAACGAATAGAGGCCCAAGCCTATGATTTTAGTGAGTCTGCAGCACTTGGCGAGGTAGAAGCATTAAACTTTGAACAGGCGACTTTTAATGCTGCCTATGGCGCAGATCAGAGTAAAACTGGTCATGGTATTTATGCAGAAGAAGGAAGCACCATTTTAGATAAGCTTAGCGGAGATAAGTCTACAGTTGTAGGACGAGATAATGCAAAAAATGGCCCTGATAAATTGATTAATGGGAAACCGGTTCAATGTAAATTCTGTAAGAATGCAAATTCAAGTGTTGGTGCTTGCTTTAAGAAAAATCCAGATACAGGTGCATTTGAGTATAGATATTACGATTTGAAATCTGGAAAACCAATGCAGATTGAAGTGCCTTCTGATCAATATGAAAAAGCTGTTCTTGCGATGGAAAAGAAAATCGCGAAAGGGCAGGTTCCAGGAGTGACAGATCCTAGTCAAGCTAAAGAATTGGTGAGAAAAAGTAAGCTGACGTATGCACAAGCCCGCAATCTTGCAAAAGCAGGTACTTTCGAGTCTATAACCTATGATATTGCTACAGGAACGGTTACTTGTACATTTGCAGCAGGTATATCTGCATTAGCTTCCTTTGGAATTGTTTTTTGGAAGACTAAGAACAGAAAAAAGGCGCAAGATGCAGCGATAGATACAGCTATTCAGGTATTTGGGCCTGCGTTTGCAGCAAATCTAATTTCTAATCAGATTGCACGTACTGGCTTAACAAAGGCAATGATTCCTATTTCGGAAAAAATAACCGATGCATTGGGAACGAAACTTGTTACGGAATTGATTAATGCTAAAAGAGCGCTACTTGGCCAAGCAAAGATATCTGGCGGTGCTGCATCAAAGAGCTTTGCAAAGGCATTGAGAAGCACCGCAGTTTCTGAGGGCGTATTATTCACTGTTTTTGCGGTTCCGGATATATACAAGGTGATTGATAAGAAAATTAGCGGTGCACAATTTGTAAAAAACATGGTTTCATTAAGTGCTTCATTCTTTGGAAATATTGCCGGTGCTTATGGTGCTGGAATTGCTGCAGGAAAAATTGGTGAAAAAGTAGGCAAGAAAGTAGATAAAAGACTAGGCGCTGTTTTGGGATTTGTGGGTGGTCTTATCGGTGGAACAGTATTAGGTGTTGCCATGAGGCAGCTTACTAATCTATTTAAAGAAGATGATGCTGTTATTACGGCAAGATTGTTTAATGCTGCTGTTGCAAACCTTGCAGTTGATTATTTGATGACAGAGGAAGAGATTGATAGACTCATCTCTGAGTTGGATGATGCGGGTAAGGATATCAATAAACTACAAAGAGATCTATTAAAATCTAATCATCAGTACTATGATATTGAACAATTCTTAATCCCTTATTTTGAGAAGGCAGTTAATACAAGAGAAGTGATAAAGGATGAGGATGTCATTGAAATTGATATGGTGCCAGCATTTGCTTAGTGGAGGTGTATGTAATGAAATGTGCTTGTTGCGGAAAAAAGAAAAAGCTTTTAGAGTCATTTGAAGAGCTAGAAAAAGACATTAATATTTGTATAGATTGCTCTAAGGTTTTATATAAGTATCAGGATGCTGTTAAGGAGAAAAACCTAGAAGAATCTAAGAAACTTTTAGACGAGATCAAAAATAAGAAGAACGAAAAGATGTTTAGTGAATGGTTCTTAAAATTTCAGGAACGGATTGGTG
>CADBOX010000430.1 GCA_902796415.1 uncultured Lachnospiraceae bacterium | reverse complement strand
GCAGGCAAAAATCTTGGTTATCGGTGTAGGCGGAGCCGGTAATAATGCTGTTAACCGTATGGTGGACGAGGAGATCGGCGGCGTGGAGCTGATCGGGGTCAACACCGATAAGATGGCTCTTGATATGTGTAAGGCCGCAACCCGTGTTCAGATCGGGGAGAAGCTGACGAAAGGTCTCGGAGCAGGTGCGAAACCTGAGATCGGCGAGCTGGCTGTGGAAGAGAACAGAGATGAGATCACTGCCCTTATGAAGGATGTGGATATGGTATTCGTCACATGTGGTATGGGTGGCGGAACCGGTACCGGAGCAGCTCCGATCGTTGCACAGATTGCCAAAGATCTTGGTATCCTTACTGTCGGTGTTGTTACGAAGCCATTTATGTTTGAAGGAAAACCGCGTATGAATAATGCGCTGGCCGGAATAGAAAGATTAAAAGACAGTGTAGATACTTTGATAATCATTCCGAATGACAGACTTCTTGAGATCTGTGACAAGAGAACATCCATCAAGGATGCTTTTATTAAGGCAGACGAAGTACTTCAGCAAGGCGTTCAGGGAATTACTGATCTTATCTTCAAACCGGGTCTGATCAATCTTGACTTTGCAGATATCCAGACCGTAATGCGTGATAAAGGAATCGCCCATATCGGAATCGGAACCGGAACAGGGGAAGACAAGGCAGTCGATGCTATTAAGAAAGCTATGGAGAGTCCGTTGCTTGAGACTACCGTAGAGGGTGCAACAGACATCATCATCAACTTCTCCGGTGATGTTGGTATCCAGGAAGTATACGAAGCAGTTTCCTACCTTACACAGGAAGCCGGCGATGAGGCAAATATCATCTTCGGTAATGTGGACAGTGAAGATGTGGCAGAAGATGAAGTGAGCATCACTATCATCGCTACGGGGATTCATGATGATACTCCCAGGAGCCCCAGACCCATGATGGGTGGTGGAGAAACAGCAAGATCCAGTCGTCCGGCTCAGGCTCCTGCAGGCGGAACACCGACCTTTACCAGCAGAGACACGACTCCTAATACCAGAAGATATGTGGATCGTTCCGCTGCTGCTGATAATATGGAGATTAAGATTCCGGAGTTTCTTCAGAAGAGAGAGAAATAAATATATACTATATATAAGAAGATTCCAGAAAAAGGCACCGTACATGGTGCCTTTTTTGGATTGGAATCAGGACTCTCATAGTAATAAAACACTCCATGTGGACTATTTTTTTACCTTAGCCGGAGTTGCCCCATCTGCAAATATTTGGTATATTATATCTAAGTTATTATGAGATTATTCTTCTTAAATCTTGAGGTGTTAATATGGTAGCAGAAATTATTTGTGTAGGAACCGAATTATTGTTAGGTGATATCGTAAACACGAATGCCCAGTACCTTTCTAAAGAACTGGCGAAACTTGGAATCGACATGTATTTTCAGACGGTTGTTGGTGATAACCGTGAGAGGATCCGTGTAGCTATCGATCAGGCCTTCTCCCGTTCTGACCTGGTTATCATGACAGGAGGGCTTGGACCCACAAAAGATGATATTACAAAGACTGCAGCTGCGGAATATTTCGGAAAGAATCTGGTATTCCATCAGCAGGTATACGACCATGTGAAGAAAAAACTGGATTCTTATGGTATTCATCAGATCAGTGAGAGTCAGAAGACCCAGGCTCTGGTGCCGGAAGGAGCCGTAGTAATCATGAATCCGGTAGGCCTGGCTCCGGGAATCATCATGGGTGGGGGTGAAAAAGCGATTGTTTTGCTTCCGGGACCGCCAAAGGAGATGAAAGGAATCTTTGAAGAGTGCAAGAAAGTCTTTATCTCCAAGCTGACCAACAGAGTGATCGTATCCATCAACATAAAATGTAAAGGACCGGATGAAATGCCTCTCTCCCAGATCGGGGAGTCACCCATCGCGGATCTTCTGGGTGATATCCTGGAAAATGAGAATCCCACTGTGGCCACCTATGCCAAGGAAGATGGGGTACTGATTCGTGTTACTGCATCCGGTAACACCAGAGAGGAAGCTTTAACCACCATGAAGCCTGTTGTCATGAAGATCGCCGATATCCTGAAAGACAAGATTGCATGGGTGAAAGAGGCTGATTGATATTAACCTGTTAATCATACATTTTTGCTGATCAAGAACAGAAGTATTATTTTCGATAATATTTCTGTTCTTTCTATGTCCCGGAAGACCTTAAGGGCGAGGCCGTGACAAAATATGTCAAAACTATTCCAAAAAGGAGAAAATAAACAACTATGAAACATCAGCTGACAGAGCATGATATCCGGAAAATGAAAGAAGAGATCGAACATCGCAAGGTAGTGGTAAGGAAAGAGTTACTGGAACATGTAAAAGAGGCCAGAGCTCACGGAGATCTCAGTGAGAATTTTGAATATCATGCGGCCAAGAAAGAGAAGAATCGCAATGAAAGCAGAATCCGTTATCTGGAGAGGATGATCCGAAACAGCAACGTAGTGGAGGAAGAGACGGCTAAGGATACCGTCGGGATTAACACCACCGTGGAATTATTCTTTGAGGAGGATCAGGAGACAGATACTTTCTCCATCGTCACTACCGTGCTTGTGGACACTTTGGAGAACCGGGTCAGTATAGAATCCCCCATCGGGAGAGCATTGAAAGGACATAAGGTCGGAGACCGTGTCTATATTAATGTGAGACCGGATTTTGGCTATTACGTGGTAATTCGTTCCATATCACCTTTCTCCGATGACAGTCTCTCCATAAATGAATTCTGATCCTGTTATAACTACATAAACCTGAAAAATATAATTTCAATTCATCTTCTTTCAATATCGTTGAAAAAGGTGTTGACATCAATTTCCATAAGTGATAATATATACAAGTCGGCAACAAAAGCCGGTGCCACATACAAAATTTTGGAGAGGTGTCCGAGTGGTTTAAGGAGCTGGTCTTGAAAACCAGTGATTCCGAAAGGGACCGTGGGTTCGAATCCCACCTTCTCCGCTTCAAAACTTTGTTATATATTGATCTGGAGAAGTACCCAAGAGGCCGAAGGGGCTCGCCTGGAAAGTGAGTAGGTCGTTAATAGCGGCGCAAGGGTTCAAATCCCTTCT
>CADBOX010000429.1 GCA_902796415.1 uncultured Lachnospiraceae bacterium | reverse complement strand
TTATAAACCGCATAGTATGCATCATAGGTTGATTTTTTGTAATCCGATTCATGTATAAGACTGTTCATATGCAACAGCACGGTAATCGCATCGTCAACGGTATCTATAGAGTCTGCCGGCACCTCTTCTTCATCACCTATAACTGTTACCTGGAAGCTTGTCTCTATTCCGGCCTCATAATCAGAAACTACGATCCGCGTAGTCCCCGGACTCATGGCATATAGCTCTCCGCAGGATCCCACTTCCACGATATCTGCATTGTCACATTCAAAAGATATCTCACTTCCCAGGGGGATGTCAGCCGGCAGCAGAGTGAAAGGATTGTAACCATAACTGCCCATCTCGATAGTTATTTCATCCGATTCTACTTCAATGTTTTCCGGATCCTGGAGTTGGGTCACATCCGGATCATAGATATTTAACTCATACTCTACCATTGCTCCGGATGTAAGTTTACCTGTTATGTACACTTTCCCCGGCTTATGCATGGTGACTACGCCCTTTTTGTCGACAGAAGCAATATCTTCATCTGAGGATTTCCAGCTGATTCTGCTGTCATTAGCATCTTTAGGAAGGGTCACAAACAATGGAGTGTAGATCTCTTTCGTTATATCCTTCCACACCACCCTGTCTCTGACATAGATTGACTCAGCCCTTGATGCCTCCTCTTCTGTTACATAATGGGCATATAGAGTCATATCCCCGTTTTCTTCTATATCGTAGGATTCTATGTTAAATTTGTCTCCTCCCTCAGGCTCAGTGTACCAGCCTTCGAAGATAAAACCTTCTTTCTCCGGTACTTCAGGGGGAACTATTAATCTCATATTTTCCTTCACGATCACTTTATCCAGCACTGTGTCGTCGGCGATAAATGTGACGGAATTCGTGAGTGAATTCAGTGATTCAAGATTATCATTTACCCAGGTCTGTCTGCCGGAAACCCATTTTCTGAGCTGTTCAATCTCATCAATGTAGGGATGATCGTTTTTAATCTCCTCTTCATTGTCATCTCCTGTGTAGTACCCATATTTTTCACACTCATAACGCTGTGATATAAGAGTCTGTCTGTAATATTGATCCAGGATTCCTCCTTCTTCGACAATCTTCGTTACCAGATCATTGAACACAGACCAACGATCCAGCAAAGCGTCTGTGAAGGCAGGATCAGCCAACAGACGGTCGAACCATAGCATTGAGGTGTTCTTGAAGCCGGTTATCTCCAGATCATCGATAGGCTGTAGATCACCCCATGCGACATAGTCAAAATCCCACAAGGGTCCCCAGAAGAGTTTATCGTTCCGTTTTTTATACAGATAGGTGCTGTCAGTCCCGTAAGCATCGCCATTATTAGAGAATTCCTGGACCCACCAATAGTTTACAGCGGAATTCAGGTCCATGTATTCCTGCCAGCTCCTTCCTTCAGCATCCTTGAAGTCCATGCCGAAGACCGCTTCTTCTGTCTCCTGGATATAACCACGGATATAATCCTTCTGCTCTTCATTTACATATTCCACGAAATCCGGATTTTCATTGATGAATTCCACACCGCGTTTTGTTTTGAAAATACTTCTCGGATCTTCCTTGTTATTGGGCATCATCGCAAGAAGATAACCTCCTGTGATATCAGACAGTGTGGTATCTTCAGGTTTCAGTTCATCGATATCGATCCTTGCTCCACCAATACGAATCTGTTCGCAAAGCAGATAGCTTCCGTAATATTCGCCATTCATCACCACATCCACGGGTACACATTGAGGGGTGAACTCCATACCCAACTGACTTCCCAGCCAATAGGTCATCCTGTTTCTTAGAAGACTGTTGTCATATCGGTTAGCAAGCAGTACCCAATGGGCATTCTTGCCCATGCCAAAAAGGTCTTTCTTAGAGGCAAGTTTGATTTTGTAAGGCTTTTTCGTGAGGTCCCATGTGGAATTGCCACGTCCACGGATATAATCAAGATCAACGGAAAGATCCTCCATAGGTGAGGATTCGTATTCGCTGATATAACCATCCGGCACCTTGATATCGACGCTTCCGTAACATTCGACACTGTGGTCTCCACTGCTGTTCATATCTTCGATGGTATTACGACTCTCATCAATATTAAAATACATGGTGGGGATACCGGGATCCTCTGCAAATTCTATCGACCTGAGAAGGAAGCTGGTCTGTTGATCACCACTCTTACCTGTGATATGAAATCCGACAGACACTTTGTGATTTCCGGTGATTCTTTGATCGTATACATCTGAGGTGATTGCCTGACCAACATTCCACCCACCTTTTGTGCTTTTATTATCCAGGGTAAAAGCACAGACAGGTTCCAGAGAATCATCCAGATAGACCAGGGCTTCCACGACGATTCCTCTCTCAGCAACGCCGTGAAGACAGATTCTTCCCACAGGATTTCCTGTGAAATCAAAATCATTCACGATGGTCACTCTCCCACTTTCAATTTGTGATACCGGCCCCTTTATCAATATTCCGTATCCGTGGGATTCTGCCGATAATGAGGTGTCCGCCATACCTTCTGACAGAGAAAGCATATCCCCATCCATCAATTCGCAAAAATCCTGTATCATATAAGGATCTTCGATCTTTTCCGATGTCTGTATCTCTCCTGTCTCCTCCCCTTCGGCAAACACTGCCTGTGGAGAAAAGAGCATAAACATCATGACAATAAAGAGTAGCGACAATAAGGCTGCCCGATTTCTTCCCATCGTATATTTCCTCCTTTTTCTGCTTATCCTGCTTTTTTAATAATGTTTGTTTATCGCATTAAATACGGCCAGACTACAAAGAATCTTTGAAAAACTTTTCCAAAAAGAT
>CADBOX010000428.1 GCA_902796415.1 uncultured Lachnospiraceae bacterium | reverse complement strand
CCACCGGCAAGCCTGGGACTGCCGTATTTCCGGGAAGACCGTTAATTATCGGAAGAATGGGTATCGCAAGATACCCTTTTTTTCTTATTGTTTATGGTGTATATTATTGATAAGTTTTGTGTTAAGAAGAGGAGGTAGTGAATGAAGATATCTGATATTCTGAAAAATAAAGAAGTAACGCTTTCTTTTGAAGTATTTCCGCCGAAAACGTCCGACCGTATGGAAGCTGTTCTTAAAGCAACGGAAGAGATTGCTGCACTGAAACCGGATTTTATGAGTGTGACTTACGGGGCCGGCGGAGGAACCAGCCAGTATACTGCAGAGATTGCCGGAAAGCTCCAGAAGCAGTACAACACGACGGTAATCCCTCATCTTACCTGCGTATCCTCCACCAAAGACCATGTCAGGAAGATGATTTCCGTATACAAAGAATCCGGATTGGAAAATATCATGGCCCTCCGGGGGGATATTCCCCAAGGTGGTGCACCTCACCAGGATTATACTCATGCCATTGAGCTGATCCGGGATATCAGGGAGACAGCGCCTGAGATCTGTGTCGGAGCTGCCTGCTATCCGGAGGGACATGTGGAAGCGGAAAGCAGGGACGTTGATCTGGTTCATTTGAAAGAGAAAGTGGATGCGGGTGTGGACTTTCTTACGACACAGCTCTTTTTTGACAATAATATCTTCTATCATTTCCTGTACCGTGCCAGAGATATCGGAATTCGGGTTCCCATCATCGCCGGAATCATGCCGATTACCAATGCCGTTCAGGTAAAACGATCTGTGGAGATGTCAGGAACTATAGTTCCGGAGAGATTTCTTGCCATGGTAGATCGTTTCGGACATAATCCGGATGCCATGAAGCAGGCGGGAATCATCTATGCCTCAGAGCAGATCATTGATCTTTTCTCCCATGGGGTACGTTATATCCATGTCTATACCATGAACAAACCGGAGATCGCTGCGGGAATCCAGGCAAGTTTGTCCCATATTCTTGGATAAAATTTGCTGGTTTTCTGATATTTCACTTTTTTACATAAATTTTATATATTTTTTATTACACTTTTTGTATAATTATTTCTGTTGAACCATGAAGTGCATTAATGTATAATATTAATATAAAAAATAGATGATTTTAGTATTCTTTTGAGGAATGGTTTACAACTGGTGTGACAGCCTGCCACTTTTATAAACAGGGTGGCAGGTTTTTTTATAAATTGACAGGGGATGATTTTATGAAGATAGCTCTCGTGGATGATGATCATATATGGCTTGAGCATGCATCAGATATGTTCCAAAAATATGCTAAAGAAAGATCCCTCTCTTTGGAACTATTTACCTATGATAATGGTGATGATTTTCTTGCATCACAAGACAAAAAGATAGATGCGATATTTCTTGACATCGAAATCGGTCAGAAGAGTGGAATCAATCTGGCTGTGAGAATCAATGAAACCTGGGAAGACTGTCAGATTGTCTTCTGCACTAACTATCTGCATTATGCCATGGACGTATATGAAACCAAACATACCTATTTTCTGGTGAAAGAATACATGGAGCAGCTTCTCGAAAAGGTTATGGATAAGATTATCCATAAGATCAATGAGAAGAAGCAGGAGGTTTTCTATCATGTGATCCATGGCGGGATGACCTGTTTCCCGATAAAGGATATCTGTTACTTTGAGAGGAAAACAAGATATACCATGCTTGTGACTACCAGGGGAACGTACAATATTCGCGAGAAGATCGTGGATATCATACCTGACTTGCCTGAGGGAGAATTCACAAGATGTCATTCCAGCTTTCTGATCAAACTTTCCTATATTGGGCAGAAGGATGGTTCCTTTTACCATCTGATCAGGGGAGAGAAGATACCCATCAGCAGGAAATACCTTGGATCTACCAAGAGGGAGTATCTGCACTGGTGTGAAAAACAGATGAATTAAAGGTGCCGATATGACAGAAGTTTATGTAATTGCCATAATCTTATTAATCACATTCATCATGCTGGTTTATCTGAGAAGGCTATGGAATATTCAGCGGGAGAATATCAGACTGGAGGAGAAGATAAAGAAAACCCGGCAGTTTTATTCTGAAGTAGAGATCCAGGTTGAGCGTATACGGAGATATCGCCATGATCTGAGAAAGCATATCCGTATTCTGGAAGAGTTCCTGAAGAACGGGGAAGAATATGCAGAATATGAAGAATACCTGGAGCTGATCAATATCATGAACGGTCTTCAGGCAGATATGAACGAGATACAGGTCGAAAAGGTATGCGACAGTGAGATCCTGAATGCAATCTGTCAGATGAAGCAAAGGGAGTCTGCACAGGAAGAGATTCCTTTTAATATAGAGATATCCTATCATGATATCTCCTGGATTGATGATTTTCATCTTACCGGCATTATCATGAACCTGTTGGATAACGCTTTTGAGGAACAAAAACGTCTTGGAGCAGGGGATAAAAAACAGGTTGTTTTACGAATGACCGAAAAAGAAGACAGATCCATCTGTCTTTCTGTGGAAAATACGGTTACCCACGGAGAAAAGATTGATTTTAAAACTAAAAAATCAGATGATTTCAGCCATGGGCTGGGGCTGGATATCGCATCGGAGTATGCAGCCATCTACCGTGGGGAACTGACCTATCGATTTGAGAATGATAACAGTTATCTGATTGTATCGACGAAACTATATCCTCTGGATGGCCGACGGATAAAAGATGTGGCTCACCAGATGGGGATTAAAGGGAAATAATAAAGATGTCAGTGATTATGTTTCTAATGAATAATCTTAGATTTATACTGTTTAATCTTTCCGGAGTTCTGGCTGCTTTTATCATCTTATCTAAAGCAGCAGGTATCCGGTATAAGCTTTCCACTACTGTTCTGGTATTTATCCTTCTGTGGATTTTCCGGTGCTTTGTTTTTGCCCTTTTTATCATCAATTATCTGAGTAATATCTACGGGGAGGAGCTGTGGTATCACAATCTTCTTTATGTCGTAAACATCATTGTCATAGTACTGGGAATACTCTATGTCAAGTTTCTGTTTAAAGGGAACCTGGCCAAAAATCTCTTGCTTTTCATAGGAATAGAACTTGGATTGATTGTTTTTTCGCGCGTTATTACTTATATTATGAGTTTGATCTGGCCATCCTATGATTATCAGGAGATGATGAATCATTCTGAGATTCAGGATCTGATCATTCCTTTTCTAATTATTATATCCTGCTTTGTGTTCCTTAGACATGGGGAGCGATTTTTTGACAATTACAGGAATTGGGAGCCGGCCCATCCCTTTGTTTTGCAGTTAGTTTTAGGCAGCTATCTGATTTTTGGTATTTTTACCAATCTGGCTATGGCTCTGATCGATAATTTTGAAGAGAAGGCCTTTATCATTTTCTATACTTCTATGATTATAATGTTGAGCTTATATTATTGGTTCGACTATTATCGTCTGACCCAGCTCAGAGAATCCGCCAGGCACAAAGAATTGTTACGTCAGGAGAGTGCTCTCATAGCACATTATGAAGATTCTTTAAAGCAGGCTTCCAGGATCAGTCAGTTTCAGGAAGAAATCAGAGAAATGATGATGAAACTGATGGAAAAAGTGGAAGAGGAAAAGAACACTCTGGGGGAAAACAGCAGCGCTGACTTTTATCAGGGAAAAGAAAATCTGGATCAGATGATCCATGAGTATCTGAATGAACTGAAAGAACAGCGGGACAGCCTTTCTGTTATGAAGTTTTGTTCAGACTATACCTTGGATCAGTTTCTGATTTTTCACGAGAAGCGTCTTCGGGACATTGGCTATATCACTACCATGCATTTCCAGGATTACCAGACTCCCCCCGGTATTATGGTCACAGACGTGATAGAAATTCTACATTGGATGACAACAGGAATCCTTCCCGAGGTGACTGTCTCTGATTCAACTGATGAAGGGACGGGAATACAACAGCCGGCCAGTTATCATGATCCTTTATCTGAGGAACCGGTAAAAGGCCGGATTACATACCAGGGTGCTGTGATTGGCCAGATGCTGGTTCTTCACTGTGAAGCGGAAGGCCAGGGAGTAAGACTTCCCCGGATGAGCCATATCCGCCACATTAAAAAAAGGATTAAGGTGGATATCGATCTTACGGCAGAACCTGGAAGGATGAGAGCTCTGGTGGGATTGCCATTATAAATCGGAACATTGAGTATACAGATACCTTTCTAAGAGAGGAAGATTAAAAATAAAACTTTTGGATTGACTTCTCTTAGATGGGTGTGATATAGTAGATTGGCGATGATATAGGTCTTTTTTTTATGCCTAAATTCAAGGGCTGGCTATGGCAACGGCCTGTCCGGTATCATCAGACTTTCGGATGTCACGTCATCCGGAATGTTCTTATTTTACATTTTTAAAAATTGGAGGTGGAAGCTGTGCGCGTGAGGATTACATTGGCATGTACAGAATGTAAGCAGCGTAACTACAATACGACCAAGGAGAAAAAAAATCATCCTGAGAGATTAGAAACCCGCAAGTATTGTAGATTCTGCAAGAAACATACTGTTCATAAGGAAACAAAATAATCTGACCAGATTTGAGGAGTGATAACATGAGCGACGAGTCAAAGAAAAAAGGAACTAATAAATGGTTCCAGGGACTTGTGGCAGAGTTTCATAAGATCAGCTGGCCGGATCGGGACACGCTGACCAAGGAAACAGTGACTGTCACGGTAGTTTCTGTTGTCCTGGGTATCATTATTGCAACCCTGGATATGATTCTTCAGTATGGAATTAGTTTTCTCGTATAGTTGGAGGAGGTAAACATTTATATGTCAGATATGAACTGGTATGTTGTGCATACCTACTCTGGTTATGAAAAGAAAGTGAAGGACACGATCGATCAGACGATCAGAAACAGAAAAGACTTACAGGATCAGATACTCGAAGTCAGAATTCCTCTTCAGGAAGTGATCGAAGTCAAGGACGGAGTGAAGAAAAACGTAGCTAAGAAGATGTTTCCCGGTTATGTTCTTGTCCATATGATCAACAATACATCCACATGGTATGTCATCCGTAACACCAGAGGTGTCACAGGATTTGTGGGACAGGTTCAGGGCTCTGACCCGATTCCTCTGACCGACGCCGAGCTTCGTAAGCTTGGGATCTATGAAGAGAAGGAAAGAGAAGACAGTAAAGATATTCCGATCGAAATTGATTTCGAGATCGGTGATATGGTGGAGATTGTCTATGGTGCTTTACAGGATCACAGAGGTATCGTAAAAGATATCAATATGAACAAGCAGACAGTTACCATAGAGACAGAGATCTTCCAGGATTTTGTCAACGACGTTGAGATTGGATTCTTAGATGTTAAGAAAGTATGATGTCTAACAGACATTAAGCCCGTGGGAGGGAGATTCCCGCAATTACCACAATAGGAGGTTAACTATCAT
>CADBOX010000427.1 GCA_902796415.1 uncultured Lachnospiraceae bacterium | reverse complement strand
GAGAATGTTCGGATCGAAAGTTATGGAAGTGTGAAAGATATTCGTCTGAACATAAAAGACGGGGAAGTGAAGAGTGTCTGTGTCGATATGGGGCAGCCCATACTGGAAGCCGCTATGATTCCGGCCGACCCTTCTGCCACCATGGAAGGGGCAGATGAGAAAGGACGATTGATCAATGTAACCTATGCTGTGGCAGGCAGGAACCGGAAGATGACAGCAGTCTCCATGGGGAATCCTCATGCGGTGATCTTCTGCCAGGATATAGACCAGCTTGAATTAGACAGGAAAGGACATTTTTTTGAACACTCCAGGGTATTTCCGGAGGGAGTGAACACCGAGTTTGTCCAAATCTGCGACAGGAATAATTTCAAGATGCGTGTGTGGGAGAGAGGCAGCGGAGAGACCTATGCCTGTGGGACCGGCGCCTGCGCAAGTCTGGTGGCGGCGGTACTGAACGGGAAAACAGACCGCAAAGTGACGGTTCATCTCCTTGGTGGTGACTTGGAGATCGAATGGAATGCTTCCGACAATCATATTTATATGACGGGACCTACCGTTACGGTTTTTACCGGAGAAGTAGAGCTATAAAGAGAGAGGAGAGATAGTTATGATGAAACAGAGTGTACCTGAAATATTTGGATCAATGGTGTTTGATGACAGGGTGATGAGATCTCGTTTGCCGGCAAAAGTCTATGATTCACTTAAGAAGACAATTGATGAGAATCAGGAACTTGACCAGGAAGTGGCAGAAGTGGTTGCTCAGCAGATGCGTGATTGGGCAGTAGAGAAAGGAGCAACTCACTTTACGCACTGGTTTCAGCCTCTGACAGGCGTCACCGCCGAGAAACATGATAGTTTTATCAGTTCCTCCCCGGATGGAGGAGTGATTATGGAATTCTCAGGGAAAGAACTGATCAAAGGGGAACCGGATGCCTCCTCCTTCCCTTCCGGAGGCCTCCGGGCAACCTTTGAGGCCAGAGGATATACGGCCTGGGATCCCACATCCTATGCCTTTATTAAGGATCACACTTTATGTATTCCGACGGCTTTCTGTTCTTATTCGGGGGATGCTTTGGACAAGAAGACCCCATTGCTTCGGTCTATGCAGGCTTTAAATCGTCAGGCCAAAAGGGTGCTTAAGCTCTTTGGAAAAGACGTGAAATACGTCAGAACCAGTGTCGGGCCGGAGCAGGAATATTTTCTGATTGATACGGAGATGTTTGAGAAGCGGCCGGACCTTGTGTATACGGGTAGGACCTTATTCGGAGCGATGCCTCCCAAAGGTCAGGAGCTGGACGACCATTATTTCGGCGTGATCAAACCCAGAGTAACGGCATTTATGGAGGATCTGAATGAAGAGTTATGGAAGCTGGGTATCCTGGTGAAAACGGAGCACAATGAGGTGGCCCCGGCCCAGCATGAACTGGCTCCCATCTATTCCACCACCAATGTGGCTACGGATAACAATCAGCTGACCATGGAAATCATGCAGAAGGTAGCCAGAAAACATGGTATGGTATGCCTGCTTCACGAGAAGCCCTTCGCAGGGGTGAACGGATCCGGAAAACATAATAACTGGTCCCTGGCCACAGATAGTGGATCAAATCTTTTGTCTCCGGGAGAGACCCCCTATGAGAATGCCCAGTTCTTACTCTTCCTGTGTGCCGTGATCCAGGCGGTGGATGATTATCAGGATCTTTTAAGGCTGTCTGTAGCCACTGCAGGAAATGATCACAGACTGGGAGCAAATGAAGCACCGCCTGCCATCATTTCCGTATTTCTGGGAGATGAGCTGAGCGGAATACTGGATGCCATCAAGAACGATGTTCCTTATGAGGGAACAGAGAAGGTTACCATGAAACTGGGTGTGCATACCTTGCCGAGATTTTCGAGAGATACCACAGACCGTAACCGTACTTCCCCATTTGCATTTACCGGAAATAAGTTTGAATTCCGGTCTTTGGGTTCTTCCAACAGCATCGCCTGCTGCAATATCATGCTGAATGCCGCGGTGGCGGAGAGCCTGAG
>CADBOX010000426.1 GCA_902796415.1 uncultured Lachnospiraceae bacterium | reverse complement strand
GCCGGAGATCAGATTGCGGAAGCAGGTATGTCCCAGGATAAAGTGGCGCTAACATTACAGTCCTACATCAATGATGTATTTGGAAAAGCATTCACCCAGGGCAAATCCACTCTGAACATGACTTTAATCTATCTGATTATCGTATGCTCAGCCATCATGTTCCTCTATATCAAGAATGCTGCCGATGAGAGATATGCGTCCTTATGTCTGTCTTATAGTCTGACCATCGTCTACATCTATACTACAGCCATGTTCTTTGGATTCCTGCTCTCGGCATCTTTTGAGACTTCGACGGAAACTGTTGCCAGCCAGAGGTACATGGCCATCATAGGGATCGTCTTCCTTATAATCGCCCTGTCCAGTTTGCTGAATCGGAGGCTGAAAGCGGAGAAGATGCAGGTTTATGTAGCTCTTTTCCTGATCGTATTCTTCAGCTTTGGTATAAATGAAAGCTATCTGACCGATACCACCTTCTGGAATCAGAAACGGACCGGCAAATATTATGAGGTCAAGGAGATCCGCAGGGAAGCTGAGGCCATCAAAGAGATCGTAGATCCGGAAGACAAGGTCTATTTCTTAAATCAGAATGGGAATTATAACGATGAGATCGCTGTGAATGCAGCCCGGTATTATCTGGATTCTCAGATCAGTGACTACAGAGGCGTTCCCTGGCAATTTACCCAGGCCGGATGTATCATAGTGGCAAATGAATATTATTCAAAAACGGTGGAAGACCTGCCGGAGTATCTGAAGGATGGGAAGTTTGAATATTTGTGGATTTTTAAAGAAGATTCTTATATAAGGACAAAACTTCCGGAAGTGTTTCAAATGGATGAGAATCATATCTTTGCTCCGGGGCAACTCTATAAGATAAAAAAGAAAAAGAAGGGTAAGATGGAGTTGCAATTGGTCAGGAATTTCATTCATTATGATGATAAAGAAATCTACGAGATGATTGAAGACTAAGGAGGACACAGTGAAAAAAATACTTCTGACATGCATCATCGTTTCGATATTGATTCTTACCGGGTGTGGAAAGAAGGAAGCACAGGCAGATCCTATGGACGAATACAGGGAAGTGCTTAGCGGATTGAACCTGATTCATTTTTCCGCCGCAGAACTATCCTCTGATAATACCTTCGGTCTTAGAGAATTAGGGGAGTATGACCTGAATATCTTTTATTTTTGGGCCAGCTGGAGCGATACCAGTCAGAGCATGCTTCCTAATCTGAAGGCGTATAAGGAGAATCTTCCGGATAACATCCGAGTGATTACAGTATGTACGGATGGAGAGAAGAATTACAGAATTGCCAAACAGGTTCTCGATGGGTATAAATATACAGGAAAAACTCTAATTTCCGGTGCCAAAGATTATTCTACGGTAATCGATAAAGTTCGGTACCTTCCTACGATTATTTTTATTAATTCAGAAGGAAAACAGGTTGGGGAGCCCATCGTAGGTATCGTTAATGACTTTGATAAAAAGTTGGATAAATCGATAAAGAAAATTTTAAAAGAAAATAAAAAGAAAGAAAACGATGAGAATGAAGAAAATGAAGAAAGTGATGAAGGATAATCTTGCAGGATGACCTGCATAGAGTAACTCCAAACACAATGTATATCCAAGGAAAGGAACACTGATATGACAGAAGTGAAGAGAACCCTGTTTCATGATCTTTCTTTACGAATAGTTAAATTAATTAATATTGTACTTATGACTATCCCATTTGCAGTGGCCTGGTATATGAGCTACGCAGATAAGCTGTGGGTATATTTTGCCAAGAGAGGTCATTGGCTTGTGATTGGCCTTTTTGTACTGTTGTATTTTATAATCGGCAGAATCTATGATGCATTTAATGTTTCTTACAATAGTATTGGGCAGATGATATATAGCCAATTGCTCACATGCCTGGAAGTAGATGTATGCATGTATATAGTTGCATGGCTTCTTATAAGAAAATTACCCAATGTAATTCCAATCTTGTTGGTATTTTTAGCCCAGTGCATCGTGGCGGTTATCTGGGCTCTATTGGCACGTACCTGGTATTTTCATACATTCCCTGCCAACAAAACAATTGTTATCTGGGACATGCGTCAGGGGTTATCGAATCTGATTGACAGCTATAATCTTGAGAATAAGTTCCAGGTAATTGCTACAGTTTCCGTAAAAGAATGTATTGAAGATTTGAGCATACTTGATGAAGCAAATACCATTTTTCTGATTGGGGTTCATAGCCATGATAGAAATATCATTACGAAATATTGTCTGATGCATAATATCCAGGCCTATCTGATTCCAAGGGTCGGAGACCTGATTATCGCCGGTGCAAAGAGAAGCCATATGTTCCATCTTCTCATGCTGAAGGTGAACAGATACAGCCCGACTTTTGAATACGCATTTATAAAAAGGCTGTCAGATATCCTGTTGTCCTTGATAGCGATTATAATATTATCCCCTATTATGCTGATAACAGCTATCTGTATCAAACTGGAGGATAGGGGTCCTGTTATCTACAGTCAATGCAGATTGACGAAAGATGGCAAATTGTTTAATATCCTGAAGTTCCGCAGCATGAGAACTGATGCTGAGAAAGATGGGGTCGCAAGACTGTCCACCGGTGATCATGACGACAGGATTACCAAAGTAGGGGCAATTATCAGAAAGTTCCGAATCGATGAGCTTCCCCAATTGTTTAACATCTTAAAGGGAGATATATCGATCGTAGGACCAAGGGCAGAACGCCCTGAGATTGCGGAAGAGTATTATAAAGAGTTTCCAGAGTTCGCCTTAAGACTCCAGACCAAGGCAGGGCTTACGGGATATGCACAGGTGTATGGTAAATATAATACGATTCCTTATGATAAGTTATTGATGGATTTAATGTATATTGCCAATGCAAATATATTTGAAGACTTAAGGATCATATTTGCAACGGTAAAAATATTATTCATGCCGGAAAGTACAGAAGGAATTGCTGACGGGCAGGTCACTGCGATGGGCAATGATGATATCATTGATAACGATGATGTTCATGATGATACTGATACTGACACAATAGATTAATAAGAAATGAGGTGCGGCAGATTGAAAGATTTGCGAGGCAAAAGGGTTCTTCTCTTTACCTCTGTATTGTTTAATTATCATACCCAGATAAAGCATTCTATCGAAGAACTTGGAGCAGAAGTTCATCTTTATGATGAAAGGAATGATCCATCTTCCATACAGAAGATATTGATTCGTAAGGCACGCTTTCTGATGAACCATCGGACGAGAACATACTATCAATCCGTCGCCGAGAAAGAGAAAAGCTTTGATCCGGATTATGTTTTATTTGTAAGTCCGGAGGCTGTGACGAAGGAAGCCTTACAGATATTGAAGAGAACGTATAAACGGAGTACATTTATTCTTTATATGTGGGACTCCGTAAAGAACAAACACATTCAAGGGATTCTTGACCAGTTTGATTATAAATATACATTTGACTCCGAAGACTGTGAGAATTACCAAATGATCTTTCGACCCTTGTTTTTCTCACCTGACTTCAATAATACGGTCAGTGAAACTGAGTATGTGTATGACATGAGCTTTATAGGGACAGTTCATAGTGACCGTGCAAAGATACTTCTGGAGATAAAAGAATACTGTGATTCTCAGGATCTGAACTACTATTTTTATCTGTTTATCCCCGGCAGGTTGCTGTATTATCTCAGGATGTTAACAGATAAGTATCTGAGAAAATGGGATAAACAATACATTCATACAGAGACGATCGGTAAGGATGAGGTGGCAAGAATATCATCCAGGACCAGATGTATCATTGACATAAATCATCCCAAACAGACCGGTTTGACCATGCGTACGATTGAGATGTTAGGTTTAAACAGGAAGCTTGCCACCACCAATAAAAATATCAGAGCCTATGATTTCTACAGACCTGAGAACCAGATTGTTATCGATCGAAATAATCTGACACTCAGCAAAGAGATGATTCGAAAGGATTATGTTCTGATACCCGATGAGATCTATAGAAAATACTCGGTCAATTATTGGGTGAAAGAGATATTTGATCTGGAGAGATAGATCCCGGCTAAGCCATGTGTCAGCCGAAAGAATGGAGAGGAATCGATGAGCAATCAATATTCACTATCTGAACTGATAAAAACAGTATATTCACTTATTTTGACTAAGATAACCTTGCCCAATGCAAGATTGATCAGAAGGCCGATATATATCCGGGGGAGAAAGAGTCTGACCGGGGGAAACGGACTGACAACCGGCAGATTCTGCCGCTTTGATCTGTCGGGGGAGAAAGGGAGGCTTTTCATCGGTGACAATTGTGAATTTGGAGACATGACGCACATTGTAGCCCATGAAAGTGTTAAGATAGGAGATAATGTATTACTTGCGTCAAAGTGTTTCATCAGTGATACGAATCACGGGTGTTATCGGGGAAGTACCCAGGATTCGCCCCAGACTCCTCCAAATCAAAGACAGCTCCATTCAGATCCTGTCATGATCGGGGATAACGTATGGATTGGGGAAAATGTGGTGATCCTGGCCGGGACATCCATCGGAGACGGCTGCATCATTGGGGCAAACTCCGTGATAACGAAATCTATCCCGGACCACTGTATAGTGGTGGGAAATAATAAGATAATCAAACAATATGATCAGTCAACAAAGAGCTGGGAAAGATACAGAGGTCACTCATCATGAAAAATATATCGGTTGCCATGGCAGTCTATAACGGAGAGAAATTTATCGAGAAACAGCTGGATTCCATTCTGTCTCAGCTGAAGGAGGGGGACGAGATCATCATATCCTATGATGAGTCCACGGACCGCTC
>CADBOX010000425.1 GCA_902796415.1 uncultured Lachnospiraceae bacterium | reverse complement strand
GCTTTGAGAATTCATTATAACAGAGGAATATAAAAATGTACAGAAGAAAAATCAAACAAATGTTCTGTTATTTTAGTCTGTTATTAGCACTCTTTTTTTATGAGTGCTAATTTTCTCTTGACATTACATTTGCATGGTATTAATATATCTCTTAGGCTAAAAAAGAGCTGAGCCTCTTTTTGAAACAGCTATCAGATTTGCATCATAAATTAGGACCCAAGTTTGACGAGAAAAAATACATATATAGAATGAACAAAGTTGTGAAGATTCTCTGATAATCTTCTTTTTTTTTGCTTTTTTTATTGATTTACACAAGATGTTGTGGTATAATTATTGTAGTACATAACTACATATTGTGGAGGTCGATATGTTCCTGGAAATCGCAAATAACAATGGAACCAAATATATACGTGTCTGTGAATCTATTCGTGTCTTTAATCCTGATACGAATAAATCTGTCCCTAAAAAGAAAACTGTGAAAAACATTGGACCTGCCTCTCGTTTCGATGACGGAAAGCCCGATTTCCTGAAAAGGCTTAAAGCTTCCTATAATGCCGGCAATCCTATCATCGATGAATTGAAGCCCTTTGTGAATACCAATGTCCCGCAGGAAGTTTATAATATCAGGCTTTGCGAAGGGACCGATGATTGTATTGCTCACCCCCGCCTGATCTCGAACCTTCTCCTTGAAAAGATCCTCGAACAACTCAATCTGTCTCAACTTATACGATCCTATAAGAATACGTACCATGTCGGTTTTGATGTCTACGGATTCTTCAAACTCCTGGTCTTTGGCCGGATACTGAACCCCGCATCAAAGTGGTCTACCGTAAAACAGAATAAGGATTATGCTCTCCCCCTGCTGAAAGAAAACAGCCAGGATTATAACGTTTATAAGGCACTGGACTTTATCTATGATCACCGTGGTGCTGTCTTTAACCGGATCAATACTTCCATGGTGAAGAACTATCACAGGACGACCCAAAAAATATATTATGACGTGACAAACTTCTTTTTTGAAATAGATGAACCGGATTTGGACCGTACCCTCTCAGACGGGACGATAGATCCTGCCCTCCGCAAGAATGGTGTTTGCAAGGAGGAACGCAAGCTTCCCATAGTACAGATGGGGCTTCTCATGGATGAACAAGGCGTCCCGATCTCTATGGAGTGCTTCCCCGGAAACACTCTGGATCACCAGACGCTTACCGCCTCCTTTTCTCATTCTGTGGATCCTGTCAAAAACCGGGACGCCCGTTTTGTTTATGTCTGCGATAAAGGAATCGGAAAGGGAGACGCCATCGTTTATGCGATCTCTCACGGGGTCGGATATCTGACAAGCCGGACAGTCCGGGGTGCTTCCAAATCCGAAAAAGAATGGATCGCTGATCCGGATGGCTATATTTCCATTAGTGAAAACTATAAATATAAGACAAGGATTGTCAGGAAAACGACCACAACTTCGGATGGCGTCAAACTTGAATATTCTGAAAAAGTCCTGACCTATTGGAGCAAAAAATATTTTGACAGGGAGGTCGCTGAGAGGAACAGCTTTTACGAGTTCGTTCAGGAATACCTGAAAAACCCCACTTCTTTCAGGCTCTCTTCTACTCAGATTCCACTGGTTAAAAAATATCTTAAGAAGAATGTGTTAAACGTAAAGACGGGAGAGCTGCTGAAAACATCGGAATTGTCCGCTATCCTCGACACAGAAGCACTAAAAAGAGATTATGATCTGATGGGGTATTATACCCTTGCCACTTCGGAGATTCATATGGATGACATGGAGATCATTAAGACCTATGGGAATCTGGTAGAGATCGAAGATCAATTCCATGTCATGAAGAGCACTTTGGAGACAAGACCTGTTTATGTCCGGACAAAAGAACATATTATTGCACATCTTACAATATGTACCGTATCGCTTATCATGATGCGCCTGATCCAAAGACAGATCAATGTGAAGCACCCGGAACTTATAAATATGGAGCTGCTGTTTTCCAACGTCCTGTCTGCTGACAGAATACAGGCAGCTCTGAATAAGTGGAAGGTTGAAAAGGTGGGCGACACTTATTACCGGTTCTGCGATACAGATGATGCGGATCTTTCTCTCATCCTGGATTCTTTCGGGGTTCATATTCCAAAGAAATGTTTTAGGATCAGTGAGGTCAAACAACTGAAGAAGAAAATGGAAATGTCAATGTAGGGCATAATCGTAGTCCATAATGTCAACTGCTTTTTTGCATGGAGATACCTAAAAAAAGCCTTGAATTCAATTGCTTATCAAATAGAACTCAAGGCTTTTTCTTTATTCTTTCGTCAAACTCGGG
>CADBOX010000424.1 GCA_902796415.1 uncultured Lachnospiraceae bacterium | reverse complement strand
TATCAGTTATACTTATGATCGGAACGGAAACCGTGTCCGCTCGGTTGACAGCGTTAAGAATGAGATCGTGTCGATGCAGTACAACGCCTCCGACATGATGAAGCGCTGCGAACTGAAGGAGGACGGGGATGTCACTCTTCTTCAGGAGAACACCTATGACAGCGAAGGGCAGAGGATCCGCCGTAAGGAAACTGACACAGAGGGAGATTCCCCGGTCATCACAACGAGGAACTATCTCTATCAGGACGGTAGCCTCCTTGGAACAACCGACGCGCAGGGAGCAGAGGTATCCTTCAACCTTCTGACACCCGGCGGAAACATCATCTCCACTGCCAGAGAGGATGACGGCGGTAATGAGAGCTGGTATCTGTACAACAAGGATGATCAGGGCTCAACGACAAGCCTGATCGATGAGACGGGAAGCCCTGTCGCGCTGTATGATTATGATGAGTACGGCAACACGGAAATCGTATCCGGAAGGGACTTTGAGAACGATATCTGCTACACGGGACAGGTCTATGACCGCAGCACCGGGCTGTATTACTATAATGCCCGCTACTATGACTCGCAGACAGGAAGCTTTACCACACAGGATACCTACAGAGGAGAAGCAGTCAATCCGCTGACACTCAACCTGTACACGTACTGCGCCGGCGATCCGATCAACCATACGGACCCGACAGGGCATTCATGGCTGGGGAAACTTGGCAGAAAAATCAAGAAAACATGGAAGACGCATGTAGTTAAGCCGGTTAAGAGGAGGCTTGCTCCGGTTAAGAGGTTTGTGGTAAAGAAGTACCATGCAGTCAGGAAAGCTGTCCGGCCGTATTACAGGGCGGCGAAGAGGGTTGTAAAACAGGCATGGACACAAGGCGTTAGAACAGTTAAAAGGTTATGGAAACAATCACCTCAGAAAACCAGACAACAAGTAAAGAAAAAGCTCATTAAGGCTGCTACAGGTGGCATAACGAAGAAGAAGCACTTTAGTCGAAACAAAAACAATAAAAACATGCCGTCATTCAAAGTGTTGAATAATCCAAGAACGAGACCTAAAAGCTGGTCGAAAGCTGCCTCAAGTGATAGTGTATGTCATAACAAAAACAAGAAGAAAAAGAATGGCAAAACAATGGATAACATTAAATACCATAGTACTGATTGAAGAGAGCAAATATTTTACTATGATGGAAAAATAAACAACACACCTGAAGACAGAGCTTTCTATAATTTCTGCCCTCCAGAGATTAATATATGGGGACATCTTCAAAAAGATGTTGTTCCATGGATAATATGGGGTAATGATTCAAGAGATCAAACAACAATGCTAGAAAGATTGGGGAGATTTGTATTTATCGGAGGACCGCTTAAATTGAGAGATACGTGCGTGTCAACAGGGGAAAGAATATATGAAAATGTCTACTAGCTCTTTCTGATAGAGGCGTATTTAAAGATGTGGAGAATCAATACTTATGAGAAATCGAAAAAGAAAACTAAAGTCAGTCGTTATCGGGATTATCCTTTTCTTCGCTGTTTTATTGCTCTGGGTTCATCACAATTACGTGTCGCTAATTGATGCAATAGGAGCTAACAACAATGAGAAAGTGGAAACTCTTTTGAGAAGACCCTATTTTGATATTGACCATCCAAGCGGACATGTTCCATGGATATGGCTCCCAGATATGGGAGAAACTGTCAGTCCTTTGGAGGAGGCTTGTCGTTGTGAAAACTATAAAGCTGCGAAGATGCTCATTGAAAGAGGGGCTGATGCTTCATGGGTAAACTATGAACATTTTTCACTGCTGTACTTGACCATGGAGTATACGGAGCCTGACGATTACAAAATGATAAAGCTGCTTGTTGAGAATGGGGCCGATCCGAATGGGGCACCTGATGAGAAGAATGATGGTATGGACAGTTTGTCAACATGCGCAAAAATGGATTGCAGTGATTACTATTACAACCCGCATGCAGCACAATATAAGCAGATAAAGGAGGATACGATCAAGGCTGCAAGTGCTCATTATGATCAGCAAAACGCAAAAATGATTGTGAAGATCTATCGTTACTTAGAGGACAAATCTACCCATGAAAATGGATTGGTCAAAGAACAGTTCTCATTTACTCCATTACACATAGCAGTCATTCATCAGAATCTTGAATTGATACAGTACTTGCTGGATGAAGGGAAATATGACATTAACGATAAAGATGAAGATGGGCAGACATGTATGTTTTCTCTTGTGCCTGTCGAGTTTCCGGATACGTATGACCGAACGTGGAAGAAGGAATCCTTTAATCTGCTGTTGCGGTATGGAGCAGATGTGAATATAAAAGATAATGACGGAAAGACGGTTTATGATTATGCAGTTGAAGCTCATGATGATTATATTGCTGGTTTGTTAAAGCCGTATATGGACAACTGAAATATAGATTAAAATTAGCAGATCGGAAGACTTTCCGGAATCTCCTATACTGAGTCTCAAAGACAAATGAAGCCGGAAATGAAAGAATCTTTGGGCATTTGCCGCTCCGGCAGAGTGATT
The DNA here is from genome assembly GCA_902796415.1 of uncultured Lachnospiraceae bacterium. Classification (GTDB taxonomy): domain Bacteria; phylum Bacillota; class Clostridia; order Lachnospirales; family Lachnospiraceae; genus Anaerobutyricum. The sequence goes on along the minus strand of CADBOX010000424.1, from coordinate 215 downwards.
ATGCCCAAGAGGAAAGCGCCGACCTTGCTGCCGGGCTAAGCAAATAACCGCCGCATCGATCAGCGATGCGGCGGCTTTATGAAGGCAACAATGATATGGTGGTTATTCGAATTGCAGAGCCTTTCAGCTTACAGCGTCTTTCTGAACTCCTTCACGACATCCATGAACTCCTTGACGCGGTTCACGTCGACGCCGTTCTCGAAGACGCCGTCGTA
>CADBOX010000423.1 GCA_902796415.1 uncultured Lachnospiraceae bacterium | reverse complement strand
GGAAGCTTTGACGGAAGTCATGGCATATGCATCGTGGATAACCCGAGACTGACTTACTTTATGATGCATAATGCGCTCTGTGATTCTGAGGAATATACGCGTCCACGCTATGAGTCGAAGATTGCTGAGAGTGCAAGAATCAGTCCGCTTGCATACATTGCTCCACACAATGTAATTATCGGCGAGAATACAGTGATCGAGGAGTTCGTCTCAGTCAAGGAAAATACCGTGATAGGAGATGACTGTGTCATAAGGACGGGCACAAAGATCGGCGGATCAGGCTTTGAGATCAAGAATGACGGCACGAAGACCGTCACAGTAACGCATATCGGAGGTGTTAGGATTGGCAATAACGTTGAGATACAGCAGAATTCAAACATCGATAAGGCCATATATCCATGGGATGACACGATCATTGACGATCATGTTAGGATCAACACTCTGGTGCAGATTGCTCATGGTGACAAGATCGGAAAGTTCACTGAGATAGTTGCTCACGCAAGCATTCAGGGAAGAGTCAGAATCGGCGAAAACGTATGGATCGGCCCAGGTTGCGTGATCAGAAATGGTATCTCTATCGGAGACAACGCAAGAGTCAACATGGGAGCAGTCGTAACGCTCAGTGTATCTGCGAACGAGGCCGTCAGTGGTAACTTCGCTAGAAATCATATTGCTTTTATTGAAGAAATGAGAACATACAAGAAATGAAGAGATGCATTTTTCATTACCCAGGACCAATACAGGAGAACCCGGCTTCCGGCTCCGCAGTAAGGCCAAACAGAATGCTGAACGCTTTCAAAGCTATTGGCTATGAAGTTGACGAAGTGACAGGCTTCAGCAAAGAGCGGGCAGAGAAGATTAAGTTAGTCAGGAAGAATATAAAAAATGGTGCAAAGTATGACTTCGTTTATTCGGAAAACACCTCAATGCCTACGGCGATGTCGGATAACGATCATATTCCAAGGCATCCAGTTATGGATGAGGTTTTCCTTAAGAAGTGCAGAAAAGCAGGGATTCCTGTCGGCCTGTTCTACAGGGACGCATACTGGCAGTTTCCGCTATATAAAGAATCGGTAAAGTGGTATATCCCTTTGGTGACCATCCCTGTTTACAAGCGTGAGCTTAAGGGATATAGAAAGTGTACGGACATCCTCTTCGTTCCTTCCAATGAATTTGCTGAGGCGATAGGATATAAGGGAAGGTATCAGGAGCTGCCGCCGGGTGGAGAGCAAATCAGCATATGTGAAGATATAAATAGAGCAGATGACAGAATCGGCATTTTCTACGTTGGAGGCGTAAGCGGTCTTTATGACATTACGATTCCGGTACAGATCATATCTGAATTTAGCGAGTATTGTCTGACTATCTGCTGCGCTGAGGCTGACTGGGAAACAAATGAAACACTGAAAAACATAGTTAAAAATGCTGATAATATTACGGTAATACATAAGAAAAAAAATGAGATAGAGGCATTCTATTTGCAATCGGATGTTGCTATGGCGTATTTTGAAAGAAGTACTTACAGAGACTTGGCAATGCCTGTCAAACTGTTCGAATACATAGGATATGGAAAACCAATTATCACCACAAAGGGAACGGCTGCTGGTAGATTTATAGAAGATAAAGACATTGGTTGGGCAATTGATTATGATAATGAAAAACTTAGGGAGCTACTTCGATCACTAGCAGAAGACAGAAAAGCTATTCAAAAAAAGACTGAAAACACAAAAGCTATTATTATGGACAATAGATGGGAAGCGAGAGCGCAAACTGTTGCAAATACTCTAAAGGAAAAAAGACGTTGATTTGTGCATGCTTATAAAGAATGAAAGGAAAGCAATCTCATACTTACTTATGGTAATACTTTTGGCGATTATTATTATAATCCGGTAACAATCGCTCAAAATGGACTTGGTTGGTATGACCGATATCTATCTAATGGAGATATTCAGTCATTGAATGCATTTATCACAGAAGCAGATTGGTTTGTTAAATACCAGCACGAAAATGACAGTTTTCATATATCAATGAAGATACGTGATTAAAAAAAACAATGGTGCATGAGCACACACTAATTGGAATAAATAGTTTGTCATTTCATATAAATATAATAAATCGGGAAAGAGAGGAGTATTATATGGAAAAATCTTACTTTGTACATCCAACCAGTATCGTTGACGATAACGTGGAGATAGGTGACGGAACAAAAATCTGGCATTTCAGTCATATCATGAG
>CADBOX010000422.1 GCA_902796415.1 uncultured Lachnospiraceae bacterium | reverse complement strand
CACGAAGTATTCGGAGAAGGTTTCTATTATGTAAAACTGAAAGTGAGCAGACTAAGTCAGTCCAACGATACGATACCATTACTCATGTCCGAGCGTCTGATTGATGTAAACCAATCCTACATCGGGCAATTCATGGAGGCAAGAGGGCAGTTCCGCTCTTTCAACAAACATGAAGGACCTAAAAATCACCTGATTTTGTCTTTGTTTGTCCGTGAATTCACTTTTTTGGATCAACTTGACAACCTCAAACCGAATGTGATTTTTCTCGATGGATATATCTGTAAGGAACCTGTTTATCGTACCACTCCTTTTGGAAGAGAAATCACGGATATGCTTGTCGCGGTGAACAGGGCTTATAGCAAATCAGATTATATCCCCTGTATCTGCTGGGGAAGAAATGCCAGGTATGCGAAGCATCTTCCGGTGGGAGGAAGGATCCAGTTGTGGGGACGGATTCAAAGCAGGGAATATCAGAAGAGGTTGAGTGATTTTGATGTAAGAAGTTTTGTTGCATATGAAGTGTCGGTCAACCAGATGGAGTATTGTAGTGATCCGGGGGAGATTCGGGCACAATATGTGGCGGATACCCGTGATTATGTCAGTGTTGATTAGAAATTAGCTGCTCGAAAGAGCAGCTTTTCTTTTTTATTATTCTTTTAATCAGAAAGACGAGGAAAAAGTATGAAGATTACACCAGTAAAAGGCACAAACGATTATCTGCCGGCCCAGGCAGAACTCAGGGATTATCTTCAGAGGAAAATATGTGAGACTTATGAGAACTGCGGTTTTCAGAGAATCTTCACACCGATCCTGGAGGATATCGAGAATCTTGATAAAAGTGAGGGCGGGGACAACCTCAATCTGATCTTTAAGGTAATGAAGAGAGGGGAGAAACTGGAGAAGGCAATCCGTGGGGGAAACCCGGATCAGATCGCGGATATGGGCCTGCGTTACGATCTCACTCTTCCACTCAGTCGTTATTATGCCAACAACCGGTCTTCCCTGCCACAGCCGTTCAAAGTAATACAGATAGATAAGGTATATCGTGCGGAACGCCCCCAGAAGGGACGGCTCAGAGAATTCATGCAGTGTGATATCGATATACTGGGATCCGATTCTTCAAGCTGTGAGATTGAATTGATCCACACCACCGCAAAGGCACTTCTGAACATTGGAATCCGCCAGTTCAAGGTAAAGGTAAATGATCGTAGGGTCTTGAGAGAGGTCCTTCTCTCTGCAGGATTCATGGAGGATCAGCTTGACAGCGTGTGTATCACCTTTGATAAATTGAGTAAGATCGGGCCTGCAGGTGTCGAAAAAGAACTCCTGGAGAAGGAATTTGATCAGGGTGTAATCGACAGATTTATGCAGATGATTGAGAATGCTCCTTTTACCTTGGAATATGTTAAAACTTTATGCAAAAATACGGAATATATCGATACCTTATCCGGGATCATTGATACTTCCAATGCTCTCTCAGAAGGAAAATATTCCGTGGAATATGATATGACACTGGTGCGGGGACAGGGCTACTATACCGGTACGGTATTTGAAATCGAATCCCTGGAATTCGGGAGCTCCATCGCAGGAGGAGGACGTTACGATAATCTTATCGGAAAGTTTGTTAAAGAACAGATTCCGGCGGTAGGATTCTCTATTGGTTTTGAACGTATCTTCAGCATCCTGTCGGAAAGAGGAGCAAACTATGAGGATCGTCCCCGCAAAATAGTCCTCTTATATGAGGAATCAGAGATAGCGGATGCAATCGGCAAGGCGGAAGAACTCCGTGCCGAATATTCGGTGGCCCTCTTTGTGAAGCCGAAGAAGCTGGGCAAATTCCTGAACCGTCTGGAGGATCAGGGATATGATGGCTTTATTATATTTGGAAAAGATGAAGGAGTAAGATTCTTTTCAGAGTAGATTTTTTCAGTATAGTATGATATTATGTACCAAATATGTAACTATTCATTTATTGCATAACTATTCATTTAATATTTATGAAAGGGATGGCTATGGACGGTAGTATACAGATTTATTATGGTATGGGGAGAGGAAAAACCACCGCGGCACTTGGCTTGGGTATCCGTGT
>CADBOX010000421.1 GCA_902796415.1 uncultured Lachnospiraceae bacterium | reverse complement strand
CAGATTCTGGACCAAAAGCTACCATGGTACATCAGAACGGGTTGGATAATCGTGATCGGGTTATTTACTGAAGGACTCTATTGGATTGTTGGACCTATTATAAGGATTTTGTGGAAGAAGAATCATTAGATAAAGAAAAGTTAATTTGATGACATTAAGCACAAGATACAAGAAGAAATTAATAGTGTTATATTATTTGTACTGGAAATATATGTTGGAAAAGGAGGAATAGATCATGATTGATTTTCAAAATGGAACTTTTTTCAAACTGAAACAGATTGACCCCGGGAAGATCATGGGAGACATCAGTCCCTTACTTATTGCCGGGTATGCTTTTCGGTAATTTTTGAGGTGAACAACAATGCAGGATTTCATTTACAGAACTTTGGAAAACGGCAGCAGCTGTATCATGGGATATCAGGGGGACGAGCCGGATGTTGTGATTCCTGATGATCAGAATGTAACCGTATTATATGACAATTTATTTGCAGGGCACAAGGAGATCACTTCCATACACATCCCGGATACGGTCACGGATATGGGTGAGTTTCTTTTTGACGGTTGTGAGAATCTTCGACACATCGAGCTCCCTTCCAACCTCACCACTTTGTGGGGATACACCTTCTGCCGTAGTGGATTAGAGGAGATCGTTCTGCCGAATAAGCTGAAATCCCTTCCTCCTTTTGCCTTCAAGGACTGCAAAAACCTGAAAAGGGTTGTCTGCGGCGCGGGTTTGAAGAAGATCCATTCCTGGGTATTTGGCGGTTGTGACCAGCTGAAAGAGGTTATATTCGGACCGGGAGTGGAGGTAAGTCCCCGGGCTTTTAGTACAAAGGAACTGAACACATGAAACAAATAATCCACCCGTTTATCATAAGCGGGTGGATTTGGTATGTTATGCTTCTTTATCTGTTTCTTTGTTTGCATGGGGAACCGCGATGGTTTTTAAGATACAGCGGAATTGGATGATTCCTTTGTCCCAGGAGGCATCGATGCTGCCCTTGTATTGATCCACGATGCTCTCCGCAATGGACAGGCCGATTCCGTAACCGCCTTTGTCCAGGTTATGGGAGGCATCCTCCCGGTAAAACCGCTCGAAGAAGCGTTTGTAATCTACATTTTCCCCTTCCTGATAATCATTCGCCACTGTGAGTTCCACCGTTTTTCCGGAAGCATGGAGCCCCACGGAGATGGTTCCCTCATCATCGCAGTATTTGATGGCATTATCGATGAGGATAGTACATAATTCACGGATATGGGCCTCCATGGCATACATGTGGACATCCTGGTCGACCTCTTCTGCCAGCTTTTTCTTATCCTGCTCGATGACGATACGATAGTTCTCCACGGTATCTTTGATGATTTTACTCACATCGCATTTCTGCAGATCTCCATCCTGTAGCTTTTCATCCGCCCGTACGATGGTCACGAGATTCTGGATCAGGCCGGTCATGTGGTCCACCTGACGGATGGTGGATTGGGTCCATTCATTTTCCCCTTCCAGGATTTCCAGCATCTCCGTGTTGGCACGGATGACCGCAAGAGGTGTCTTTAATTCATGGCTTGCATTGGTGACAAAGCGTTTCTGAATCTCCGCATTTTCCACCTCGGACTTGAGAGCCCAGCGGGAGAAGAAGATGGTGAAAATCATTGATATGATCACCCCGATCATCATGAGGGATAAGGCGATATAGAAGATCCGGGCATTGGCCATGAACATATTTGTACTGTCAAGGTATACGACGATCTTCCCTCCCTGATCCCGGTCTGCAACCTGGTAATAGTAGCCCTCATTTTTCCCGAAGGAAGCTGTCCTGGAAAGAGCCAGGTCACCGTAGATCTTGGCTTCCTCCTCCGTGATGGAAGAAATGTGGCTGGTTATGATCTCGCCGATGGAACCGTTTTCTTCATAGAGGATGGCAAAATACCTGGTGATGTAATAGAATTCCGGGCTGTCCATCTCATTATTGACATCTTCTCTGTTGAATATCTCATTCAGAAAACGGATCACGGTGTAATCCATATCCCGGTTATTGTCATTATGGTCGTTATGCCGTTCCGGGATCGTTCCGTCATTTTGGATGATATACTGAAGGGTTTTCCGTGCATTTCTTCTGGTAAGATCCATATTGATGGCGGTTGTAAGTCCGACGGCGAATACCAGTGTGGCAAAGAGAGCAAAAAATGAGATAAGGTTAAACTTGGTTCTCAGTTTATCTATCATTTTTTCATTCATTTTCTTAACACTCCATCAACTTATATGTCCCGTTTTTCTCCATGATCGTTACATGGCTGGATACAGCCTTCAGCTTATTGTTCAGGTAAGCGACGTATAGCCTTACGGTAGAGCTTTCGGCATCGGAATTGTCCCATATATGCTCCAGAAAATAATCTGTAGCCAGAAATGTTTCCGTATTCACCATCAGAGTCTGCAGCAGTTCGAATTCTTTGATGGAGAGACGGATGGTATTCGTGGCTCTCAGTTCAAAATTATCCCCGTTTAAGCTGATATCTCCGTAGGTCATTATTTTGCTTTCATATTGTTTTTTTCTTCTTGTCATGGCCCTGACCCTGGCGAGGAGTTCCTTCATGGAAAATGGTTTGGTCAGATAATCGTCCGCCCCTGCATCCAGGCCGTCCACCCGGTCATCGATCCCGGTTTTTGCCGTCAGGAGCAGGATAGGAGTGATGATCTTCTTCTCGCGCAGAATTTTCAGCACTTCGATACCGTCCATCTCTGGCATCATGATATCCATCACCATGGCATCATAGCCGCTTTGCATGGCGGCTTCGAGGGCGTCCTTGCCATTGAAAACCGAGTCCACTTGGTAGCCCTGATGCTCCAGGGCGGCCGTGACAACCCGGTTCATATCCTTTGTATCTTCTGCCAATAGTATCTTCATTCTCTTTATCCCCGTATCATATCTCTGATGGTCTGCATGGAAAGGTCTGTGGAGGCCAGCTCGTCCGCGCAGCGTTTCAATTCTGCTGTGATCAGAGTGTCTTCCGCTGTCTTTTCTTTCTTATAGTGCATGTGGTGCTCCAAAGCTGCCCAGGTATCCATGGAGATGGTTCGCAGCTGGATCTCGGCATAGACTGACCCTGAGACCAGTACGATCATGTGGTAACTGCGGTAGCCGTTTTCCTTGGGATTGCGGATATAGTCTTTCTCCTCCACCAACTCGCAGTCGGGAAGATTCAGCAGGTAATCCCGGATGCTGTACACATCACTCACGAAGGCACAGACTACGCGGACTCCAATCGCATCCCGCAGAACACGAAGTGCGGACTCCGGAGTTTGCGGTAGTCCCTTTCTGACACATTTTTCCCTCATGCTTTCTTCTGATTTGACCCGGTAGATCAGATGCTCCACCGGATCCATGCCAATCGTTTCCTTTATCTGTTCCCTGGCTTTCTGGATTTCATTTACCAGGTATTGCATCGTGGACTCTAACATTTCGAGAGAATCTCCGTATATGCTCTCTGCAGCCATTTAATAAGTTCCTCCTGGAAATTTTTTTACACTTATTAGATTCTAACATAAAATATGAGAAAAAATTGTGAATCTTTTATTACGATATTTTTCTTTTGAAGACACAAATAAAAATATACTTTTTTGGCATTATCAGTTTGTAATAAACAATGGTATAATTGTCCTGGAAACATTTATTGCAATGATTACTAACAGGAGATATTAAAAGATGAATAAAAAACTTAGAATTCTGTTCATCGGAAACAGCCATACTTATATGAATGACATGCCTGAGATGGTAGCCATGAGATTCCGTAACCATGGTTATGATTGCGAGGTCACCATGATTGCCCACGGCGGATGGTATCTTAAACAGCATGTGGAGGAGCCGGATGTAAGGTTTAATATTCTTTATGGGCATTATGACTATGTGGTCCTCCAGGAGCATTCCCATCCCTTTGGTCCGGAGGAGGACTTCTTCCAAGCGGTTAAGGTTCTGAATGACTGGATCAGGGAAGCAGGGAGCCTGCCGGTAATCTATATGACATGGGCCAGGAAAGAGGAAGAGTCCGAACAGGAGAGGATGACGAGAGTCCATAGAGAAGTGGCAGAAAGTATTGATGCCCTTCTTGCCCCGGTGGGAGAGTATTGGTGGGAGTACATGAGGAATTATCCGAAAATAAATATGTACAAAAGAGACGGATCCCATGCATCAAGCCATGGATCGGATTTTGCAGCCAAATATATCTGGGAAGTAATCTATAGAGATCTGTATACAAAAAATAATAAGGAGTGACAGTATATGGCATCAAGTAAAGAATATCTGGATTTTATACTGGACCAGCTTTCCGGGCTGGATGATATCACCTCCCGGAAGATGATGGGAGAGTATATCATTTATTATCGTGGCAAGGTGGTTGGGGGTATCTATGATGACCGTTTTCTGGTGAAGCCAACCAAATCTGCTGTGGCCATGATGCCCGACACGGATATGGAGCTTCCCTATGAAGGGGCAAAAGAAATGCTGCTGGTTGATAATCTGGAGAACCGTGAATTCCTCCAGGAACTGCTGGATGCCATGTATGACGAGCTGCCGGCTCCAAAGAAGAGGAAATGAGTT
>CADBOX010000420.1 GCA_902796415.1 uncultured Lachnospiraceae bacterium | reverse complement strand
GAAATGATCGACGCTTCGCAGACAGAACTTTCTATCATCATGGCTTACATCATGCCGCTGGAGGATATACTGAAGGCTCTGGAACAGGCACTGGACCGCGGAGTAAGGATCCGCATGCTGATTCCGGAAAAGGCCAATTTTCTGAACGCTTCCAACCGGGCTTCCGTCATGCGACTGTTTGACTATGCAGTCAAATACGGAGGGAGCTTCGAGGTATATCTGTCCGGATTCATGACACACATCAAAGCGATGATCAGTGACAGTACCATTACTACCGGTTCAGCCAATATGACAGGCAAGGCCTTTGTGCAGTTGGGAGAGCTGAATGTATTTGCACCGAATGACGGCAGTGAATTTGCTTTGTCTGTACAGGATAGTTTCCGGAGCATATATGAAAAAGCGCAGCCGGTAACGGAACGCCATCAGCTGAAGTATTCGAAGGTCATGCTCTTTCTGGAGAAAATCTTTATGAGTCAATAATGAACCAGTTCCCGAATGTAAGTACTTCTGGAGGTATATTTATGAAACGATTGCTCAAAACATTTGCTCTTTCAATTCTGGTGCTGAGTATGATGTCTGGTCCAGTATTTGCAGAAGGAGAAGAGTACAGTCTGTCGAAGGATGGCTATACTCTGAAAAAGGTAGTGGTACTAAGCCGTCATGATATCCGATCTCCGTTAAGCGGGGGTGATTCGATCCTTGGAAAGATCACACCGCATGAGTGGTTTGCCTGGTCATCGGATCCGGGAGAGCTGTCGCTGAAAGGCGGGCTTATGGAAACCAATCTGGGACAGTATTTCCGGGTATGGCTGGAAAAGGAACAGCTGATCCCGAAAAACTATCATCCGGAAGAAGGGGATGTACGCTTCTATTCAAACGCAAAACAGCGGACAATTGCAACCGGACAGTATTTCGGCGCGGCCATGCTGCCAACAGCAAATGTCCCGATCGAATATCATGGCGAATTTAACACCATGGATCCGGTATTCAACCCGCAGCTGACATTTGATACAGATGTTTATGAAGAGGCTGTCCTGGATCAGATCGAGAAGCTTTATTCGGAAGAGATCCATGATATGGCTGATAATTATGAGCTCATCACTGACGTGACCGATATGCACGATTCCGAAGCATGGAAAAATGGCGAGATCAAGGATTTTAAGACCATCGATACACAGATCATCCTCAATGAAAATGAAGAGCCGGACATGAACGGCTCACTGCAAATCGGATGCAACGTCAGTGATGCGCTATTGCTGCAGTATTATGAAGAAAAAGATGAAAAAACAGCAGCCTTCGGTCATGACCTGACCCGGGCACAGTGGAAGGAAATATTGGCGCCGAAAGAGCTTTTTGTAGACATTCTCTATGGAACTCCTTTGCTGGCAGTCAATATAGCACATCCGCTCCTGAAGGAGATCAAAAACGAAATGGGGCAGGAAGACCGGATATTCTCATTCCTTTGCGGGCACGATTCCAATCTGGTAAGTGTCATGTCTGCTTTGCAGGTAGAGGAATATACCCTTCCGAATTCACTGGAACGGACGCCGATCGGTTCCAAACTGGTGTTCTCCGAATGGGAAGATGAAGCAGGCAGACGCTTTATTTCCTTTGATCTGGTATATGCAACCACGGACCAGATCCGGGAGCAGCCGTTGATGGACCTGGATAATCCGCCAGCCGTATTCCCCATTACCATAGAGGGACTGAAAAAAACGGCAGATGGAATGTACGGCAAAGAAGACTTTTTCGCACATCTTCAGGAATCCATTGATGCTTATGATAACCTGGTGGAACAGTACAGCCTTGCAGACGCGGCATGATCACCCTTCATCTTTTACCGACATACTTTCAAAGGATTCCACAATGTTGAGCTGTACGTGTGGGATTTTTGACCAGGATGCGCTGAAGCTGACCATAAAAAGAAATTGTTAATGAAGAGTTTTGATGCTATAATCCTCTAGCTGCATCAGGCTCTTCTGACTTTGGGAAGGAACCTGATCATTGGAAGTCAGTCTAATGGAAACACCAGAAAACCACTAAGATAAAGGATTTTTTTAAGGAGAAAAGATAGATATGAAACTAGGTATCGTTGGTCTTCCGAATGTAGGAAAGAGCACATTGTTCAATGCTTTGACGAAAGCTGGAGCGGAAAGCGCCAATTATCCTTTCTGCACCATTGATTCTAATATCGGTGTAGCGGCAGTGCCGGATAAAAGACTGAAAGTACTGGCAGATTTTTATAAGTCGGATAAGATCACACCGGCCACGGTCGACTTTGTAGATATCGCAGGACTGGTCAAGGGTGCTTCCCATGGAGAGGGTCTGGGCAATCAGTTCCTGGCCAATATCCG
>CADBOX010000419.1 GCA_902796415.1 uncultured Lachnospiraceae bacterium | reverse complement strand
CTTATCCTGCTTTTTTAATAATGTTTGTTTATCGCATTAAATACGGCCAGACTACAAAGAATCTTTGAAAAACTTTTCCAAAAAGATTCCTTTTTGGTCCCTTCCGGGTTTTCCTCTGTCTGATTATATTTTTTCTCTTTATCATCAATATCTTTGAACTCGTCCATCATATGAAACCCTCCTGCTAATCTTTATATTACATATATTTTACTATGAAGCATACAGAAGATGAAGAGGATTTTCCGGAAATTATCTGCAAAAAAAAGAGGGTACTCAAGTACCCTCTATGTAAATAGATTTAAAAATGTCCGTGGCTTCCGCCATGTGTGCTGCCGGAAGAACTGACATGGCCACCGGAGAATCCTCCGTCATGGTCTCTGTCCCGATCTTTTGGCTTTTTATTGCGCGTCACGGTGTGATAAAGAAATACGTCATTTCTCTTGGTCATATTTTCGTTGATCACATAGTTGGATGCGTAGGTTTGCTTATCCACACTGGTGAGGGCGGCTTTTTTCTGCCCTGTGGAAAAGAAAGAAAATACGATGCCAAGTAATGCGGAAATAGGAAAGAATCTGAAGATGGAAGGCTTCTTCTCTTCCCTGTCTCCATCCACGTAGCCTTCATTTCCTTCATTTTCATACTGACTGAAATCATCATTCTTGTGCTGTGCATAATAGCTATCCACATCACTGATAAAGCTGTCAAAAGCCTCATAATAATATCCGTCACTCAGATCAGGGAGGAAATCATCTTCGATGTTTCTCAAGGCATCCTGGGAGAAGACATACATGGGAGTGCCTTTGGTACTTATGGCGTATTCCCTCTCCTCCATGGCCACCAGCAGCAGGATTCCGTCCTCTGAATAACCGTTTTCATCGTAATAATCATCGGCATATGCTTCAGAGTTTTCACCATCCAGAGATTCGGTGGTCAGAATGACAATGTCAATTCCGTTCCGGTTGCTCGCTTCATCGATTCGGTTGCTTAGGATTTCCCTTTCTTCTTCTGTGAGCAGATGATCTTCATCGATCAGTCGTTCCTTTCCGGCTGCGAGAACCGGAAGACTGTAAAGGAAGAGCAAGAGCACAAGAAATATCGTACAAAATCTGAATCTTCTCATACGTACCCCTCCTTAAAAAACGAACAATCCCAGCAAAGTCATGATAAGGAACATGACGATGGTGGACACGACGGATGTTGTGGCGAAGTTTTTCCAGTACAGACCTTTGTCCATAGGTAGATTACCTACGAATTTCCCTGTCTGACCGTTCATGGCGAAAGTATACTTCTGCCCGTTCCAGGTAGTATTCAGAATCCAAACCGGCAATAAGGCATAAGATGCCGAGCTGTTATACAGCTGAAAATTATCCTGCTGCGGTTCTAAAGTATTGTATCCTGATACACTGTTCCTGAGGTAATTCATCACACTGTTGCGGATACGGTTTGCAGCCCGGTCCTTGCTGTCTTCTGCTGTGACATCGTATTTGTCAGCCATATATCCCGCAAGGTAAGCGGTCTTAAAATCCACAGCCGCAGAGTAATCATAGGGTTCCAGGGATTCCATCAGGTCATCCGGCATCTGGGTGGATCCATCCACAGGGATCTTCTCGAAGGACATATCTCCGCCCCGCAGGATCTCGTAGAATCTGGTCTCCGTGTATGTGTATTCGGAATCATCCCACATCCGTACTCTGGTTCCGCGAAATCTGGCTTCACCCTCTGCCTTGCCGTCGAAGAGCCAGAAGGGAACATACACTCCCTTGATCTCATCGATATGGTTCTGGTCTTTGAAAACAGGTGGAAGCAAAGCCTTGCCCTTGATATGCTCTTCATAGCGTTTTTTTGCTGCTTTTTTATCCAGTTTGAATGGAATGATATAATTTGGCTTTAACGTGCCGGACAGATTGCCGGTAAATATTACCGGATTATTACAATAGGGACACCTTAGTGCAGCGGTATTATTGTCGGTGATGATCTCACCCCCACAGGCATTGCAGGAGAAAACCTTCATGCTCCCCTCTTCCGCTTCTCCCCACTGCGTGCCGGCATCCGTATCCCAGGTTGGCTCATCAGAAGAGATGGAGGAAGCAGCTTCTAACTCGGAGAGCTGTTCAAATACACTGATATCAAATTCTGTATCACAGTAAGGACATTTTGCCTTCTGAGAATTCGTGTCAAACACTATGGCGCCGCCACAATTCGGACATTTATATTCCTTCATTTGGCCCATAGCCCCACTCCTTTCCAGACACAAGGTTTATCAGTTGAAATTATTTTAACGGGGTACCGCATTCCGGACAGAACTTTGGATTTGCAGCCGGGTCTTCGGACACCCATCCGCAGTTGCCACATTTTACTCCGCCTTCCGGTTTTTTGGCACCACACTCGGAGCAGAACTTTCCCTTGTTAACCGTACCGCAGGAGCAGGTCCATGTCTCTTCCACAGGTTTCGGACTGCCGCACTCGGAGCAGAACTTACCGGTATTCACAGCACCGCAGGAACAAGTCCATCCGCCTGTTGCAGGCTGCTGTGGCTGTGCGGTCTGCTGTGGCTGTGAAGCCGCATCCTGACCGAAGATATTGCCGGCCACATTACCGGCCATGTTCATCCCCATAAATCCGGTCATGGCACCGCCGGAATTGTTGGCAGCAGCTACCATGGCTTCCGCTGCCGCATCCTTCAGAGAAGCAGTTGCGTAAGCCGCATCTTTCATCATAGCCTTCTTCTGGGCCGTCTTGATCATATCTTCGTCTTCTTTCGGGATGCTGACACTGTTGATGCCGAAAGATACAACCTCAAGTCCGCGAAGCTCGATCCATTTCTTGGATAAAGTCTCATTTAGAGCATCTGCGATCTCGGTGGTGTGGTTTGGAAGCATACTGTAACGAACACCCGTCTCTGCCAGTTTTCCGAAAGCCGGCTGAAGTGCGGTAAGGAGTTCGGATTTCAGCTGGGAATCGATCTCAGACCGCTCGTAATCTTTGGAGATATTGCCACATACATTTGTGTAGAATAACATGGGGTTCACGATTCGATAAGAGAACTCACCATTGCAGCGAACCGAGATGTCCATATCCATACCAATATTTTTATCCACGATGCGGAAAGGAATCGGTGTGGCAGTTCCATATTTATTTCCAACGATTTCTTTGGTATTAAAATAATAGATCCTCTGGTCCTTGCCGGGACCTCCGCCAAACTGGAAACGTCTCCAGGTTTCTTTGGCTATGGCTGATAATCCCTCGACGAATTTACCACCGAACACAGTGGGGGAAGTCTTGGTGTCATAGATATAGGCACCTGGTTCAGCACAGACATCCATAACCTTACCGTTTTCCACGATGATCATACACTGTCCGTCGGCAACGGCAATCTTGGAACCGTCTGCGATCACGTTATCCTCGAAAAAACGACTGCCATTCTTCTTGACACCCCGTTTTACGAGAACATCGGAATCCATTGATTCACAGTAAAAATACTCTTTCCACTGGTCTGCCAGTGTCCCGTGTAAAGCCCCTACAGCCGCTTGAATAAGTCCCATAGTAATCTCCTTTCGTTTTTGTAAGAAATAGCTAAAATCATCAGGTACATTTTATGATTATTATAACACTTTACCTAATTATACTATATAATTCAAAGGTTAGCAATGCGGAAACTTAATGAGAAGTTAACGCAAATTCCTTCATTTCTCTCGCATTTTCTATGACAGTCTCTGTGATTTTTGCACCACCCAGCATCCTGGCCAGCTCCTTGACAGATTCTTCGTAATCTAACAGGGTTATACTGCTTATAGTAGAATTCTTGTCACTGTTTTTCTCGATGAGATAATGAGAATCTGCCATGGCGGCAATCTGTGGCAGATGGGTGATGGCGATCACCTGCCTCCCTCTGGCGATTTCTTTGAGCCGCTCTGACACTTTTTGGGCAGTCCTTCCGCTGATTCCCGCATCGATCTCATCGAAGATCAGTGTCTCGACCTTCTCTTCATCTGCCAGGATGGATTTGATGGCAAGCATGATTCTGGACAACTCTCCTCCGGAAGCGATCTCCTGAAGAGGTCCCATAGGGATACCCGGATTGGTGGAGATCAGAAAACAGACCTGATCCTGACCATCCGGTCCGGTCTGGTCTTTGGCCTGTATGGATATCTCGAATCTTACATCCTCAAAATTCAGATCGAGCAAGGCGGCCTTTATCTTCTCGGACAAGGGTCCTGCTGCATTCTGTCTGAGTCCTGTAAGTTTGTCACATGCCTGTTGTAGTCTTCCGTGCAGTCTGTCTTTTTTCCGGGTCAGATCTGCCAGGTATTCCTCATAATGGGATAATTTATTATAGTTGGCCACAGAGTCCTCCAGATAGAGGGCAATCTTGTCTAATGATCCCCCGTATTTGGATTTCAGGTGGTTGATCAGATTAAGTCGTTCTTCAATCTCATGAAAGGTCTCTTCATCAAACTCCATAGAACTCATATAGGAAGACAATTCCCGGTTAAAATCACCCAACAGGGAATCAATGGTTCCCAGCTGCTCTGTGAGAGAATCCATCCTGTCATCATAGGCTGCAGCATCCATAAGATCACGGTAGGCATAACCTACCAGGGTGGAAGCATTCTGTTGCCCCTCTCCTGTCATCTGGTAGGCAGAACCACAGAGAGCAAGAATCTCTCTGGCATGACTAATCCTCTGGAATTCAGCCTCGAGATCCTCATCTTCATGAGGCTTTATGTCTGCTTCACGGATCTCTTTGATCTCATATTGGAGAAACTCCATCTCACG
>CADBOX010000418.1 GCA_902796415.1 uncultured Lachnospiraceae bacterium | reverse complement strand
AGATACTGATAGTTCTTTCTTTCAATATGAGCCGGTGGGAACTTCTCTGTCGGACGGAAGGATTTCTCAACCACGCTTCCTGTTATCACGTTTTTATATTTTGTTCTTACGAAAGCTGCGCCCTTTCCAGGTTTTACATGCTGGAATTCCACGATCTGGCACACATTTCCGTCAATCTCTACAGTTAAACCATTTCTAAAATCACCCGCAGAAATCATATCTTACTCCTCCTTGTTATCTGTTCATTAACTGCTATTATTTTATAATAAATACTACTACATTTCAACCTTAAATATTTAAAACTGCATGACCTGATCTGCCTTACGCCTTAGCAGATAGCCTGCGGGGAAGCTTTCCCCCAGATCCACCCAGATCTCCTGCTTGGGATGGGGAGCGGATTCCATGGGATTTCCCTCCGCATCATAGATGGCCTTGACCTGGCAGATCCGGTTACTTCCGTCCGGGATCATGACCTCAATATCCTCACCCACAGAGAACTTGTTCTTCTGGTAAAGCATACAGCAGCCTCTCTCATCCGTCTTTTGGACGATGCCGATGTAGGTGTACTCCTTCACATAGGTGCTCTCGTCATAGATCTGGGCATCCGGCCCGGTCTTGCCGTAGAAGAATCCTGTGGTAAATTGACGGTAAGTACATTTTGCGATCTCGCTGCGATAGTAGTCCAGATGGCTTTCGAACTCCTCCCGGGAGATCTTGTAATCGTCGATGGCCTTCCGGTAAGTCCTGGCCACCGCTGCCACATAGAGGGCTGTCTTCATGCGCCCCTCGATCTTAAGGCTGTCGATCCCGGCATCGATCACGTCCGGTATATGCTCGATCATGCATAAGTCTTTGGAATTAAAGATGAAGGTTCCCCTGTCATTCTCCTCCACGGGGAGATATTCTCCGGGACGGCTTTCTTCCATCACATAGTACTTCCATCGGCACGGGTGGGTGCACTCTCCCAGATTGGCGCTTCTTCCGGTAAAGTAAGAGCTGAGCAGACATCGGCCGGAATGAGAGATACACATAGCACCGTGGATAAAGGCCTCAATCTCCATATCCTCCGGTATGTTAGCCCGGATTTCTTTCAGTTCCTCCAGGGTCAATTCTCTGGCGGCCACCACACGGGATGCTCCCAGGTCATGCCAGAAACGGTACGTTCCGTAGTTGGAGCTGTTGGCCTGTGTACTGATATGGATCTGGATCTCAGGGCACACTCTCCTGGCGATGGCGAAGACCCCGGGATCGGATATGATCAGGGCATCCGCTTTCAGGTCTTTTAATTCGTGAAAATAGGCCTCCACCCCCGGCAGGTCATCATTGTGAGCCACGATATTTGCCGTGACATAGACCTTAACCCCATGGGCGTGGGCGTAGGCGATCCCCTCTGCCATGTCCTGCCTGGAGAAGTTCCTGGCTTTGGCCCGCAGGCCGTACATCTCTCCTCCGATGTAGACAGCATCCGCCCCGTAGAGCACCGCGGTCTTCAGGACCTCCAGGCTGCTGGCCGGAATCAGTAATTCGGTATTTCTCATAGTAGTTATCCTCTAAAGTTTTACACTGATGGTCATCCCATCCCCGGTCTCCAGGATCACGGTATCGTAATCCGGGCTGTGGGTCAGGGTGTACAGATATTCCCGCATCCTGGCATGGATGGTGTGGTTTCTCCGCCGGATCCCGTATCGGGACTCAATCACGTCCCCGTCCTGGAGGACATTGTCAGAGATCAGCAGCCCTCCTTTAGCCAGAAGCCTTGTGACATCGGGCAGGAAATGGAGATACTGCCCCTTGGCGGCATCCATGAAGATAAAATCATAGGGACCTTCCAGTTCCTTTAGCAGGACAGTGGCATCCCCCTCCAGGAGGGTAATCTTATCCTCCATGGAGGCCATGCGGATATTCTCCCTGGCTCTCTCAATCCTGGGGGGATAGTTCTCGATGGTGGTGATGCGGGTATGGTCCGGGGTGTTCTCACCCATAAAAACCGAAGAAAATCCAATGGCAGCTCCCACTTCCAGAATTCTCTCCGGTCTGTTCATCTTCAACAACACTCTTAATAACTCCCTGGTCTCCATCCTGATGATGGGGACGTCATGAGCATATGCCTCCTCTTCGATGGCCTTCAGCGCATCGGAAGCCCGGTCCACATAGTGGGAGCGGATAAAATCTATCATGCGTTCCTCGTGGTTCATTGGGCAACTTCCTCCTTGCGGATCATGACCTGCAGGATCTCGGAAGGTTTCATGGCAGAACTGAGTTCATAATCTCCCGCCCCGATCTTATCGTAGTCATCCATAAATCGCAGGGAAGCTGCAAAGACCCATTTATCCTTTATGATGGACTTCTCCTCCAGGTCTTTTCCGATCTCCAGAAGAGATTCCCCCTCATCCACATGGATGTAGGCATGGACCACCATAGGGGTACCCTCCACATCCTTGGCCCTATCGGAAAACACTTTGTATCCGAAGGTCCGGCAGGTCCGGAAAAGAAATGCCAGCAACAGGATGGCAAATATGAGAGCAAGCGCTTTGATACATATGATCAGAAATTTTTTAAACATATAGGCTAAACCTCGTATAAGGGTTTTTGAACTGACCCCCTCCTTACAAGGAGGGAGTCTTAATCAAATCTGATGTCATGTTCAATTCATATAAGAGATATCCAGATCTATCCCCTCGAAAACCTGATTCTGCACATTTCTCATGGTCTTACAGATGGTCTGTTCCGTGATCATGAACTGAGATACCAGAGGTTCGTTCAGGATATCACTGTACTCCGTGTACAATTCCTGAGTCTTCTCATAGGTTTTTTCGGAATCTTCCATAAGCTGAATCCTGAGAGCTTTCAGGCGATACTCATTCATCTTCCGGTAGAGTTCCTCAGACTGTTTCACTTCCGCCAGCTGTCTCCGGTAACGGGTATAATCAACAGAATTCAGGATCAGATCCCTCAGTTCCTGGGTTTTTTCCATGATTTCTCTAATCTGTTGTTTTCTCTTTTCTTCTTTCTCTTTCTTCATAAGGATTTCTGCTTTCTGTCAGACTTCCATGATGATTGGAAGGATCATAGGCCGTCTCTTCATCCGTTTCCAGATGAACTCACTCAGGTCATCCCGGATATTGTTCTTGATCCGGTTCCAGTCGGTGATGTTCCTTTCATTACAACGTTCCAGGGAGATGGTCACCACCTGTTTTGCCTCCTGGATCAGATCTTCACTCTCCCTCATATAGATAAAACCTCTGGAGACGATATCCGGTCCGGCCAGGAGCATGTTGTTGTACTGGTCCAAAGTCACCACAACGATAAAGAGACCGTTCTGTGACAGGTTCTGACGGTCACGCAGGACGATGTTTCCCACGTCACCTACACCCAGACCATCCACGAAGATTCCTCCCGAAGTCACTCTTTCCACCACTTCCGCCTCATCTTGAGAGAGGGAAAGAACATCTCCGGAATGAAGGATGATGACATTATCCTTGGGAATCCCCATCTCCATGGCCAGCTGCTTATGCCGGTTCAGATGGCGGAACTCCCCGTGGACAGGGATGGCATACCGGGGTTTGGTCAGGGTGTAGATCAGCTTAATTTCTTCCTGACAGGCATGTCCGGATACATGGGTATCCTGGAAGATCACCTTGGCCCCTTTCTTGGCAAGCTCATTCATGATCTTGGACACAGCCTTCTCATTTCCCGGGATAGGATGGGAACTGAAGATGATCACATCACCCGGAACGATGGAGACCTTCCGGTGCACGGAGTTGGCCATACGGGACAGAGCGGCCATGGTTTCCCCCTGGCTGCCTGTGGTGATCAGCACCAGCTGTTCATCCGGATAGCGCCTCATCTCTTCGATATCGATCAGAGTATTCTCCGGTATCTGAATATATCCTAATTCAGCGGCTGTAGATATGGTGTTCACCATACTACGGCCTTCCACGATAACTTTCTTGTTCAATTCGTAGGCACAGTTTATGATCTGCTGTACCCGGTCCACATTGGAAGCGAAGGTGGCCACGATGATCCTGTGGTTCTTCTGCTCCTCAAATATATTCTTTAATGTCTTTCCGACGGTTCTTTCGGAAGGAGTAAAACCCGGCCTTCCCACATTGGTGGAGTCACACATGAGAGCCAGCACGCCTTTCTTGCCTAACTCCGCAAAACGTCCCAGATCAATGGCATCCCCGAACACAGGGGTATAGTCTATCTTAAAGTCACCGGTGTGAACGATCACACCTGCTGGAGTATAGATGGCAAGGGCTGCAGCATCGCTGATGCTGTGGTTTGTCTTTATAAATTCAATGCGAAAACACCCAAGGTTAATGGACTGGCCATGTTTTACCACCTTTCTCCTGGTGGTTTTCATCTGTCCGTGCTCTTTGAGTTTGTTCTCGATCAGTCCCATGGTCAGCTTGGTGGCATAGATTGGCACATTCATCTCCTTCAGCAGGTAGGGAATAGCCCCGATATGATCCTCATGACCGTGGGTGATCACCAGTCCTTTTACTTTTGATGCATTCTCTTTTAAGTAAGTGAAATCCGGAATGACCAGGTCGATTCCTAACATCTCCTCGTCGGGGAAGGCCAGACCACAGTCAACCACCACAATACTGTCCTCGTACTCAAATGCGGTGATGTTCATACCGATCTGCTCCAACCCGCCAAGGGGGATGATTTTCACTGACTCGTTAACCGTTTTCTTCAAGTTTTCTACCTCCATTTCGTTCCGAAGTAGAGCAACCTAATGACGGTGTCTGCAGCAATCGTTTATTCTGTTGTTTAAAAAAGAACCGTCCATAACCCTTTCAATCGGATTCGTCTCGACGAATCCGCGCAAGTTGCGTGACAGCGATAGCTGCCTGCCTATGCGCAACTCTGCGATGCCCCGCAGGGTACATCAGATGAAGATTGTGACTCCCCTTTTGAAGGGGGAGTCACAATCTTCATCTGATGTTTCTGTTGGCCGGTACTCATTTTTGCCGCCTGACAGCCGCAAAAGCATTATTCCACTTCGAAATCCATGTCTTCCATTAATTGTTCAAATATCTTTGAGACGGAAAGCATCTCTTCCTCGTCCAAGACTTCTTCATAGGTACTCTCCAGCTGGTCTGCGGAGCCGCTTTCCTTCAAAAGAAAGGCGTAGGCTTCTTCAGAATCCTCCTCCACCGGAGAAACCAGCAGATAATTAATCCCGTTGATCCTGGTCTGTTCCAGAATAGCCAGTTCAATCTCTTCCCCGTCTTCTGTATAAAAAGGAATTGATGCAAATTCTTTCATATGTACCTCATACTTTCCGTCTATCCTTCAATCTTGTGTCTCTTCTGTCATGGGATGGGAGTCCATATAGCTCTGCAGGATCAGGGATGCCGCCATCCAGTCAATCCGTTCCTTCCGATGTTCCCGGCGAACTTTCCCCTCCATCAGTATGCGCTCTGATTCCATGGTAGTCAGTCTTTCATCCCAGAGTACAACCTCCAGGCCGGTCCTGCGCGCAACCATATCCTGGAACTCCATGGTCTCCAAAGCGCGGTCTCCCAGCGTGTTGTTCATGTTCTTCGGTAAACCAAGTACGATCTTTTCGACATTATATTCTTTTGTCAATTCATCAATACGGGCCAGAGTCTGTCTCAGCTTCTTACCTGACTTCCTGTGAATCGTCTCCAAACCCTGGGCAGTGATCCCAAGGCTGTCACTGACAGCGACTCCCACCGTCTTCGTCCCGTAATCGAGACCCATCCATCGTCTTTTCATTCTTTCTCGAGCTGTGTATTGATATAATTCTCGAAGAGAACCTCAAGGATTTCATCTCTCTCCACTTTCATAATGACACTTCTGGCATTATTGTGGCTGGTGATATAAGTGGGATCTCCGGACATGATGTACCCAACGATCTGGTTCACCGGATTATAACCCTTCTCTTTCAGTGCTTCATACACGTCTCTTATGATGGACTCTACGTCATATTCCTGTTCTTTGACAACCTGGAAGAATTGTGTATTGTTGTTCGACATGGTTACCTCCTAACATAAGATGGATATACATACTCTAACATAATACTATGATTAGTGTGAAAATTCAATGGGAACTTTCCCCAGTATCAGATTATCCCCCAGTTTCTCCTGAAGGATCACCGGCAGGATCCGGTTGGATTTAAGCTCCACCGGGCAGTCCCGACAAGGGATCAAAACTTTGATATAGTGTCTGGTATATCCCTGATAATAGTTCTCTCCTTCATGGTTAATCTGCTCCTCCAGCAGCACTTCCTCCTCACATCCCAGATAGGAATCCTCATAGGCCTGTCTGTGCCTGGCTGACATATCCAGAAGGATGTTGGACCGTCTCGTCTTCACTTCCTCAGGAACATGACCCTTCATGGTCTCGGCCCTGGTTCCTTTCCGCACAGAATACTTGAAGATGTGCATCTCATAGAGATTGATTCTCTCCAGATATTCCACAGTGCGGGAGAATTCTTCCTCCGTCTCACCCACGAATCCCACGATCACATCTGTGGTCAAAGCCGGACGGTCATAGTATTTTCTTAAGATTTCAAGGGCCTGTGCGTATTCTGCCGTGTCATACTTACGGTTCATACGGCGCAGGGTCTCATCACATCCGCTTTGCAGGGACAGATGAAAATGGGGGCAGACTTTCTCAAACTGCATCAGTCTGCGGACGAAGTCCTCGGTGATGATGCGGGGTTCCAGGGAACTAAGCCGGATCCGCTCAATTCCTTCCACCTGGTTGACCTGGCCGATGATAGACAAAAGGTCCGTATCTCCCAGATCTTTCCCGTAGGAACTCAGATGGATCCCCGTGAACACGATCTCCTTAAACCCCTTCTCTGCCAGATTTCTGACTTCCGTCAGGATATCTTCCGGTCTGCGGCTGCGGATGCGTCCCCTGGTATAGGGTATGATGCAGTAGGAGCAAAACTGGTTGCATCCGTCCTGAATCTTCAGATAGGCCCTGGTATGGCCACTTACATTGGTCACGAAGAGAGGTTCGTACTCCGGTTGACGGGACAGGTCGATCACTTCATGGATTCGCTCCTTTTTCCTATAATAATCTTCTATAATAATGGCGATATCTTTCTTCTTATTATTACCCACCAGGATATCCGCCATCCCTGTCTCCAGGAGGGTTTCCTCCTGGGCCTGAACATAGCAGCCTGCAGCTACGATCACAGCAGCCGGATTCTTTTTTCTGGCCCGGCTGATCATCTGCCGGCTCTTACGGTCCGCCATGTTGGTAACAGAACAGGTATTGATGATATAGATATCTGCCTGGTCCTTAAAATCCACGATCTCGTATCCCTCAGATTCCAGGATCTCTTTCATGGCATCGGTCTCATATTGATTGACCTTACACCCCAAGGTGAGAAATGCAGCTCTTGTACTCATGTATGTATCCTTATCTCCCCTTCATCCCTGCTAAAAGTTCCTTTGCTGATTGTTGACTTTTCCATTAAAAAAAGGTACTATTAAATCAGCATATATACAAATATAAAGGGGGATTTTTTCCGATGAAAACAGTAAAAGTTTCTTTAAATTCCATTGATAAAGTAAAATCTTTTGTCAATCTGATCAACCGCTTTGACGCAGAGTTCGATCTGGTTTCCGGTCGTTACGTAATCGATGCCAAATCCATCATGGGCATCTTTAGTCTGGACATCTCCAAACCGATTGATCTGAACATCCATCATACGGACAGTCTCGACGAGATTCTTACCGAGCTTGCTCCGTATATCGTGGAAGGGGAAGAATAACTCTGATTCCACCATTCTGTAAGCAAGTTGATATATAAAAATACCAGGAGGAAAGCGTAATGCTTTCCTCTTTTCTTATTTAATGGGCATGAATCTTAATTAATTCCTCTGTCTCTATGGCAGTTTTCAGAAGGTCATCGATGCAGTCCTCCAGCTTCCGTTCGGATTTTTTGATCACATCCAGCCGGGGCTTGGTCACAGGGTGCTTCGCCACAAAAATGGTGCAGCAATCCTCGTAAGGAAGGATGGATGTCTCATAGGTTCCGATTTTCTCAGACAGACTGATGATATCCTGCTTGTCCATTCCGATACAAGGCCGGAATACAGGCATGGAGCAGACTTCGTTGGTCACGTAGAGACTCTGCATGGTCTGGCTGGCCACCTGTCCGATACTCTCTCCGGTAACCAGGGCAAGACATTTGCTTTCATTGGCAAAATGTTCGGCGATCTTCATCATATAGCGACGCATGATGATGGTCAGTTCATCATGGGGACATTTCTCATAGATGGCCATCTGGATATCTGTGAAATTCACGATATGAAGGCGGATAGGTCCGGTGTATCTTGCGATGATCCTTGCCAGGTCAACCACTTTCTGCTTGGCTCTCTCACTGGTATAAGGCGGGGCATGAAAATAGGTTGCCTCGATGCTGACTCCACGTTTGGAGATCATATAACCAGCCACGGGGCTGTCAATTCCGCCGGACAGTAGGAGCATGGCTCTCCCGCCGGTACCTACCGGCATGCCGCCGGGTCCCGGAATCTCGTCGGAATAGATATATACTTTATCACGAATCTCCACGGTGAGGCTTACATCCGGATTATGGACGTCCACCCTCAGGTCTTCGAATTCATCCAGCAGTTTTTCTCCCAGGAGAGCTGCCACTTCCATGGACTGCATGGGGTAGCTCTTGTCTCCTCTGCGCACGAATACCTTGAAAGTAAAATGAAAATCATCATACCTCTCGTGCATGTATGTCTTAACCACTTTCTCAATATGTTCAAAATCTTTGATATCTTCCATCAGGATGGGGCAGATTCCGGAGATACCGAAAACGTGGGACAGGGCTTCCACCACCTCATCATAGTCAAACTCTTCCATACATTCGGCGAACACCCGGCCGGATTCCTTGCGGATGGAGAAAGGGGCGATGTGATCCAGGGCATAGTGCATCTGGCGGATCAGGGCATCCTCAAACACATAGCGGTTCTTCCCTTTCACACCGATCTCTGCATATTTGATCAGAAATGCTTTATAATTCATCTTATCTAATTACCTCATCTTCTTGTAAAACGTCTCAAAACAGGGAGCAGGTCTTTCAGAGCATCCACACATTCGTCCGCTTCTTCTACCGTATTGTAAAGGGAGAAGGAAAAACGCAGGGTGGATTCATAGTATTCTTTGGTCAGACCGATTCCTTTCAGGGTGCCGCTGACCTCCGGTTTATTGGAAGAGCAGGCAGATCCTGCGGACACATAGATTCCTTTGTCTTCCAGGGCATGGAGAAGGACTTCACTTCTGACCCCAGGGAAGCTGACGCTGGCGATGTGGGGGGCCTGGCCTGAGTTATCCTTCACATTGTCAATTTCACTAAGGACCCGGCTTAAGAAATGGTCTTTCACCTCCCGGATGGACTTCATCTTCTCCTCATGGTTCTCATAAATCAGCTGACAGGCCTTGCCAAGTCCTGCGATGCCCGGCACATTTTCTGTTCCGGACCGCATGCCTTTCTGCTGGTTTCCTCCCCAGAGGATGGGTTTGATCCTGATTCCGTTTTTCACATAGAGGAATCCGATCCCTTTGGGTCCGTGGATCTTATGACCGGAGACGGATAGGAGGTCTACCTTCCATTTCCGGGGATAGAGATTCAACTTCCCGTAAGCCTGGATGCAATCCGTGTGGAAAAGGATGGCAGGGTCAAAGGATTTGACGATCTTGCCGATCTCTTCGATGGGCTCAATGGCACCGATTTCGTTATTGACACACATGACGGACACCAGCAGGGTGTCTTTCCTCAGTGCTTTCTTCAGTTCATCCAGGTCGAGGATTCCCTTATCATCCACAGGCAGGTAAGTCACTTCAAAACCTTCCTCCTCCAGAAATCCCAGGGGATTATAGACGGAGGCATGTTCAATCCTGGAAGTGATAATATGCCGCCTGGTTCTTCTTCCTGCCAGGGCGGTACCAATTAAGGCCAGATTGTTAGATTCGGTTCCTCCGGAAGTGAAATAGATCTCCTTGGGATCTACCTTAAGACTTCTGGCGATGATCTCACGGCTCTGGCTTACATACTGTTCCGCATGGAAGCCCTTCCGGTGCATGGAGGAAGGATTACCGTATTCTACGTCCATCACCTCAGTCATGATTTCTCTGACCTCGGGAAAGACTCTTGTGGTTGCTCCGTTATCAAAATATATTTCTCGCATTTTTCTCCTCCATTCTGACCCATTAGTTTTTTAGAATAACACAAAAAACTGCTCTTGTAAATCCTTAACTATGGACAGGATGAGATCCACGTGGAAAAAGCGGCGCTGCTGCGCCGCTCTCTCCATCTTGGTTAGTATTGGTTTGTATATGAATAGTATTATACTCTTGAGAAGATCTTATACCGGATAGGCTGCATTCTCCGTGTCCGCCTTATCCGGGTCGATCTTATTCTGCTGGGCAGCCCGGTAACGGAAGAACTCTTCTGCCACCTGTGGGAAGAGGGCATAGCTTAGTACGTCTTCCTCCTGCTGCTTCCACTGGGCCATCTCTGCCTCCAGTTTCTCCAGCTGGGGTTCGATCAGGTCTGCCGGACGGCAGGTGATGGGTTCTTCATCCCCGATGGCTTTCTTCTGCACTTCCGGGTTCACCGGTTTTACGGTCTGGCCGTACTCTCCCTTCAGGAGAGCTTTGGATTCCTTGGTGATCATCTTATATCGTTCACCGGTCAGGACGTTCAGGACGGCCTGGGTACCTACGATCTGGGAGGAAGGAGTAACCAGTGGAGGTTCTCCGTAATCTTTCCTCACCTTAGGAACTTCATCCAGCACCTCGTAGAAGCGGTCGGAAGCTCCCTGTTCATTTAACTGGGATACCAGGTTGGAGAGCATTCCTCCGGGAACCTGATACATCAATGTCTTGATATTAACACCCATGACCTTGGGATTAAGGAGCCCGTTCTCCAGGCACTCCTCCTGCAGCGGACGGAAATAATCAGCAATCTCGCCCAGAAGCTTTTGATTCAGGCCTGTATCGCGGTCTGTTCCCCGGAAAGTTTCCACCATAACCTCTGTGGCCGGCTGGCTGGTTCCCAGGGCGAAGGGGGACATGGCAGTATCGATGATATCCACTCCGGCTTCTGCCGCCTTAAGGTAAGTCATGCTGGCCACACCGCTGGTATAATGGGTGTGAAGATCGATGGGCAGGCTGGTTCCTTCCTTCAGGGCTTTCACCAGTCGTTCTGCCTCATAAGGGATCAGAAGGCCGGCCATATCCTTGATACAGATGGAATCTGCTCCCATCTCCTCGATCCGTCTGGCGGTTTCTTTCCAGTAATCCAGAGTATAGGCATCTCCCAGCGTGTAGGACAATGCCACCTGAGCATGTCCTTTCTCCCGGTTGGAAGCATGGACTGCAGTCTCCAGATTACGAAGATCATTCAGGCAATCGAAGATTCTTATGATATCGATACCGTTGGCGATGGATTTCTGTACGAAATATTCCACCACATCGTCTGCGTAGGGTTTGTAACCCAGGATGTTCTGTCCACGGAAAAGCATCTGCAGCTTTGTGTTCTTGAAGCCGTCACGAAGCTTGCGAAGACGGACCCAGGGATCTTCCTTAAGGAAGCGGAGGCAGGCATCAAAAGTGGCGCCGCCCCAGCACTCCACGGCATGGTAGCCCACCTGGTCCATCTTGTCGATGATGGGCAGCATCTGTTCGGTCGTCATTCGGGTTGCGATCAGAGATTGATGGGCATCACGAAGGACGGTTTCTACTATTTTAATTGGTTTTTTTGCCATATCAGTCATTTATTCTAACTCTCCCTTCTAGACTCCAAAGATCGCCATGAATGCACCGGCCGCCACCGCGGTTCCGATGACTCCGGCCACGTTGGGACCCATGGCATGCATCAAAAGGAAATTGGAAGGATCTGCCTCGGCACCCACTTTCTGGGATACCCTGGCTGCCATAGGCACTGCGGACACACCCGCAGAACCGATGAGCGGATTTACCTTACCGCCGGTGGCCTTGCACATGAGCTTACCAAAGAGGACACCGGAAGCGGTACCTACCGCAAAGGCTACCAGACCGAGAACTACGATCTTGATGGTACTAATGTTCAGGAATGCCTCCGCGCTGGTGGTGGCACCTACGGAAGTACCCAGGATGATGACAACGATGTACATCAAAGCGTTGGATGCCGTATCAGTCAGCTGTTTTACCACGCCGCTCTCCCGGAACAGATTACCCAGCATCAGCATACCTACCAGAGGAGCTGTGGTGGGAAGAACCAGACACACTACTATGGTAACCACGATGGGGAAGAGGATCTTCTCCGTCTTGGATACGGGCCTTAACTGTTCCATCTTGATCTGACGTTCTTTCTCTGTGGTGAGAAGTTTCATGATGGGCGGCTGGATGATTGGAACCAGTGACATATAAGAGTAAGCCGCCACTGCGATGGGACCCATCAGGGCAGTCTGTCCCAGTTTCCCCGCCAGGAAGATGGAAGTCGGGCCGTCCGCTCCACCGATGATGGAGATGGCCGCTGCTGCCTTGCCGTTGAATCCCATGATGATTGCCAGGAAATATGCCGTGTAGATACCGAACTGTGCCGCGGCCCCCAGAAGAAAACTCTTGGGATTAGCGATCAACGGTCCGAAATCCGTCATGGCTCCCACCCCCATAAAGATGAGGGAGGGGAGGATGCTGGCTTCATCCAACAGATAAAAATAATGTAATAATCCGCCCTCTTCCATGATAGGCGGGTAGAGGTTCACGAGCAGCATGCCAAAAGAGATGGGAACCAGAAGAAGCGGTTCATATCCCTTGGCGATGGCCAGATACAGGAAAACCAGGGCTACGATGATCATGATGAAATTGCCTGGCTTCAGAAATGCGAATCCGGTCTGGGCTGCCAACCCCTGTATCGCTTCTATAATTGAATGCATATAGTTACCTCCATACTAAGCCGGACTATTCCATGGTGATCAGGATATCTCCGCCTTCCACCGCATCACCCACGGACACTTCCACCGTGGCGATGGTGCCGTCCTGAGGTACTCCGATCTCATTTTCCATCTTCATCGCTTCCAGAACTGCGGCTACATCACCTTTCTTAACGGTATCTCCCGGTTTAACTTTCACATCTACGATCTTACCGGGCATGGGAGCTTTCACTTCCACACTACCGGCAGAGCCGGAAGCTGCCACCGGGGCTTTCTTGGCAGGTGCTGCCGGAGCCGGAGCTACAGGGGACACAAGGGGAGCTGCGGTCGCGGTTCCCATCTGATCGGTCTGGATCTCTTCCACACTTACATCATAAGCTACGCCATTTACGGTTATTCTATAGTTTTTCATCTCATTTCCTCCTAACAGACTTGAACAAGTCTCAATCTATCTCCGTCTGGTATTCTTTGCCCTGCGTATGGAGCGGACAACCAATCGATCTTTACTGGTTGATGTGCCGGCATGATATGCCATGATAGCCGCTGTGATCACAGCAACCAGCTGCTCATCACCCACCAGTTCTTCCTCTTCTTCCACATCCCGGATGATCTGAGGAACCTCCTCCGAGACCTTCGGATCCTTCTTCTCCTCCCGGCTTTTTAATCTCTTCTCAATCTCGGGAACGAATTTGAAGAAAGATATAATAAGGGAGATAAAGATTAATACAATAAACACAGTACCCATACCAATCAGGGTATTAAGGAGGGCTGTTGTAAATACTTGCATATACTCACCTCACTAAATTGCTGTATGTTTCTTTTCCGGGGATTCCTGTTTCTTTCCAAAGAGCATCTCATAAGCTGCGATCAGTCTCTTTCTGGTGGCGTCCGGTGTGATGATATCATCCACATAGCCACGCTTGGCAGCAGCCAGGGCATTGCTCTGGAGTTCCTGGTATTCCGCTGTCTTCTCACGGATCAGAGTCGGCTTGTCCGGGTTCTCTGCAATCTCATCGGAATAAATGATACGGACTGCCTGGGAGGCATCCATCATGCCGATGGCTGCCTGAGGCCATGCCAGCACGAAATCTGCCCCGATGGATTTGGAATTCATCACAACGCCGGCGGTACCGAAGGCTTTCCCCACGATCAGGTTCACTTTGGCGACGTTTGCAGCCGCAAGTTCTGCTGTAAATTCTGCCATGGCACCGGCCAGGTCCTTCTCTTCTTCCAGAGTTGCTTTCATCCCTTCCACATCCGTGACGGTGAGGACCGGGATGGAGAAGGCATCACAGAATCTTACAAAACGTCCGGCCTTCTTTAAGCCTTCTGCCGTAAGAACCGGCTGAGCGTTGGCTACAGCACCTACTGTCATGCCGTTGAGACGAAGGAATCCTGTCTTCATCTCCCCGGCATAGTCTGCCTTGGTCTCCATAAATCCGTGGCCGTCCGCGATGGAAGAAAGCAGATATCCGGCATCATAGACGGAATCATTCAGTTCTTCGATGACACGGTTCAGGTCATCTTCACACTCCATGAAGGCATCGTCCGCCTCGTAATCTGATGGCAGGAAAGCCACCAATGTGCGGATCTTCTGAATCATATCCTGCTCATCCTCACACAGGAAGTCCACATTGCCTGCGGTCTCTGCCTGATAGGAAGCGGACGCAGTATTCTGTTTGCTCTCGATGTTTCCCTCCAGGGTATTGGGGCTGTTTACAAATAAGGCGCTCCCCTCCCTGGTCATGAAGGTAAAGTCGGACATGGATGTCATGACGGAACTGCCGCCACCACACATGCCGCACACTGCTGCGATCTGTGGAATCTTGCCGGAGGCCTGTACCTGTTTATAGAAGATACTGCCAAATGCTGCCAGGGCATCCCCTGCTTCCTGAAGACGCAGGCCTGCACAATCGATCATGCCGATCACCGGAGCGCCGGTCTTCATGGCCATATCATAAACTGCAGAGATCTTTCTGGCATGCATCTCTCCCATGGACCCGCCAAGCATACTGGCATCCTGGCTGTAGACATATACCATCCGGTCCCCCAGGACACCGTATCCGGTGATGACTCCGTCTCCTTCCACTTTCTTAGCTCCCAGATTATAGTCTGTATTTCTGGCTGAGACATAGGATCCCAGTTCCACAAAACTATTTTCTTCCAGGAGGAGCTCTATTCTCTCACGAGCACTCATCTTTGAATCACTCATCTTCCTTCCTCCGTTTTAAGTCAGAATTAACTATTGTATTTTTAAACGAACAATTTGATAATAGCAAAAAGTTTTCCGTAAATCAATAGTTTTATGTTAGTTTTTTAACATTATCGTAAGATTATTGTAAGGCTAAATTTTGGATTTGATTCTGAATATTCTATAATTCACGGGATATCCAAACGATTGATATAAAAGAGCCAAAGGATATATTAAGGTTTTTT
>CADBOX010000417.1 GCA_902796415.1 uncultured Lachnospiraceae bacterium | reverse complement strand
GGATATCCCCGATGATTCTGATTTTTAAACTGCAGAAGGGAGTAATTTATGTCTGATATGAATAATCAAGCAGCGGAACAGTCAATTAACTTTGATAAGATCAAGATTGGATTGGCTTCTCCGGAGATGATCCGTAAATGGTCCCGTGGCGAAGTAAAAAAACCGGAAACCATTAATTATCGAACATTAAAGCCGGAAAAAGACGGTCTTTTCTGTGAGAGGATTTTTGGACCCAGCAAGGACTGGGAGTGCCACTGTGGTAAGTATAAGAAGATTCGTTACAAAGGGGTTGTCTGTGACAAGTGTGGTGTAGAGGTTACAAAGGCAAATGTCAGACGTGAGCGTATGGGGCACATTGAACTGGCTGCTCCGGTTTCTCACATCTGGTATTTTAAAGGAATCCCCAGCCGTATGGGATTGATTCTGGACATGTCACCCAAGGATCTGGAGAAGGTATTATACTTTGCCTCCTTCGTAGTATTGGATCCGGGAAAAACCGCATTTAATACGAAGGACATCCTCTCTGATACGGAGTATCGCCGCATCTGTGAAGACTACCGTAACAACGGGGAAGACATCGGTTCTTTCCGTGTAGGTATGGGTGCGGAAGCCATCAAAGAATTGCTTCATAATACGGATCTCGAGGCAGAATCTGCAGAGCTGAAAGAGAGCCTGAAGAGTGCCAGTGGACAGAAGAAGGCCAGAAACATCAAGCGACTGGAGGTCGTGGAGGCATTCCGCCTTTCCGATAATAAGCCGGAGTGGATGATCCTGGATGCTATTCCTGTCATCCCGCCGGATATTCGTCCAATGGTTCAGCTGGATGGTGGACGTTTTGCCACTTCTGATCTTAATGATCTGTACCGTAGAATTATCAATAGAAATAACCGTTTAAAACGATTGCTGGATCTCGGTGCTCCGGATATCATCGTACGTAATGAGAAACGTATGCTTCAGGAAGCCGTGGATGCATTGATTGATAACGGCCGTAGAGGAAGAGCGGTAACCGGACCTGGAAACCGTGCTTTGAAATCCCTCTCCGATATGCTGAAGGGAAAACAGGGACGTTTCCGCCAGAACCTCCTGGGAAAACGTGTGGATTATTCCGGACGTTCCGTTATCGTAGTGGGACCTGAGCTGAAGATCTATCAGTGCGGTCTTCCCAAAGAGATGGCCATCGAGCTGTTCAAACCATTTGTTATGAAAGAACTGGTGGAAAAACAGCTGGCACATAACATTAAATCTGCCAAGAAGATGGTGGAAAAACTGCAGCCGGAAGTCTGGGATGTTCTTGAAAATGTAATCAAGGAACACCCCGTGATGCTGAACCGTGCTCCTACCCTCCATCGTCTGGGTATCCAGGCATTTGAGCCGATTCTGGTGGAAGGTAAGGCTATCAAGCTCCATCCGCTGGTATGTACCGCTTTCAATGCGGACTTCGACGGAGACCAGATGGCAGTCCATCTTCCTCTCTCCGTGGAGGCGCAGGCCGAGTGTCGTTTCCTGCTCTTGTCTCCAAATAACCTTCTGAAACCTTCGGATGGTGCACCTGTGGCGGTTCCGTCCCAGGATATGGTCCTTGGTGTCTACTATCTGACTATGGAGAAGGATGGAGAGAAAGGTGAGGGCAAGTGCTTCAAATCCGAGAATGAAGCATATCTGGCCTATGAGAATAAAGTAATTACACTTCATTCCAAGATAAAAGTAAGACGTTCCACTGTAAACAGTGAAGGTCAGAAAATCAGCAAGATAATCAACTGTACCATGGGTCGTATTCTCTTTAATGAGATTATCCCCCAGGATCTTGGCTTTGTGGATCGAAGTGATCCGGAAAAACTGCTGAGCCTGGAGATTGATTTCCAGTGTGGCAAGAAGCAGTTAAAGAAGATCCTTGACCGCTGTATCAGCGTCCATGGAACCACCAAGAC
This sequence comes from uncultured Lachnospiraceae bacterium, assembly GCA_902796415.1. Taxonomy (GTDB): domain Bacteria; phylum Bacillota; class Clostridia; order Lachnospirales; family Lachnospiraceae; genus Anaerobutyricum. The sequence goes on along the minus strand of CADBOX010000417.1, from coordinate 6,470 downwards.
AGCAGAAGTTCTCGACGATGTAAAAGCTCTTGGATATAAGTTCTCCACCATCGGCTCCTTAAGCGTATCCATCTCCGATATGACAGTGCCTGAGAGAAAACCTGAGATTCTTCAGAGAGCCCAGGACGATGTGGAGAAGATCACAAAGATGTACCGCCGTGGTTTCATGACGGAAGAAGAGCGTTACAAAGCAGTTGTCAAGACCTGGTTCGACGCCGATGATGAGCTGACCAAGGAGCTGATTGACAACCTTGATAAATACAACAATATTTATATGATGGCAGATTCCGGTGCCCGTGGTTCCAACCAGCAGATCAAACAGCTGGCCGGTATGCGTGGCCTGATGGCAGATACCTCAGGACGTACCATCGAACTTCCGATCAAGTCCAATTTCCGTGAAGGACTCGATGTTCTGGAGTATTTCATCTCTGCTCATGGAGCCCGTAAAGGTCTGTCCGATACTGCTCTGCGTACTGCCGACTCCGGTTACCTTACCAGACGTCTTGTAGATGTCTCCCAGGAACTGATCATCCGGGAACATGATTGCTGCGAAGGGGAAGACTACATTCCTCATATGGAAGTGGCAGCCATCATGGATGGCAAAGAGACCATCGAATCACTGGAAGATCGAATCATGGGACGTTTTGCAGCAGAAGATATCCTGGACAAGGATGGAAATGTCATCGTAGCAGCTAACTGCATGATCACTGCACAACGTGCTTCCCAGATCGTGGAAGCCGGACACACCAAGGTAAAGATCCGTACCATGCTGTCCTGTAAATCCCAGAACGGCGCATGTTCCAAGTGTTACGGTGCCAACCTTGCCACCGGTCAGGCCGTTCAGGTCGGCGAAGCGGTAGGTATTATCGCTGCCCAGTCCATCGGTGAGCCGGGTACACAGCTTACCATGCGTACATTCCATGCCGGCGGCGTAGCCGGTGATGATATCACCCAGGGTCTTCCCCGTGTAGAGGAGCTTTTTGAGGCCCGTAAACCCAAAGGTCTTGCCATTATCACTGAGATTGCCGGTGAGGTGGAGATCAAGGAGACCAAGGACAAAGGTGAAGTTAAGCGTGAGATCATCGTAAAAGGTGAGGAAGAAGCGAAAACCTACGACATCCCTTACGGTGCAAGGATCAAGTCCGGCGTCGTGGACGGTGCCCATTTGGAGGCCGGTGATGAACTGACGGAAGGTTCCGTTAATCCTCATGACATCCTTAAAATCAAAGGTGTCCGTGCTGTTCAGGATTACATGACCAGAGAGGTTCAGCGTGTATACCGCCTTCAGGGTGTAGATATCAATGACAAACATATAGAGATTATTGTTCGCCAGATGCTTAAGAAGATCCGTATCGACGAACCGGGCGATACCGATTATCTGCCGGGTTCCCTGGTAGATATCCTTGAGCTGGAGGAGAAGAATAAACTGCTTGAAGTAGAAAATGCCAGAATCGAGAAAGAAAATGAAGATCTTCCGGATGATGAGAAGAAACCGTTAAAGGTATATGCAACCGGTTCCCAGACTCTGCTGGGTATCACCAAAGCATCCCTTGCTACCAATTCCTTCTTATCTGCAGCATCTTTCCAGGAGACCACAAAGGTCCTTACCGATGCAGCCATCAAAGGAAAAGTAGATCCGCTGATCGGCCTGAAAGAGAATGTTCTTTTAGGTAAGCTGATCCCTGCCGGTACAGGATTAAAGAAATATCGTAACCTTTCCATTGCCTACGAAGAGGCGGAGGAAGAAGAAGCAGTAGATGCTTACAACGATTACGATGAAGGAGTTTCCTACGAGGAATCCCCGGAAGATGAACTGGTGGAAGTTTCTCCGGAAGATCCGGAGAAGTAATTATCTGACGGTTTATCATTTTCCCGTTACTTAAAGCAATAAGATTGCCACAAGCCGGCGGATCTGTCATGGATTCGTCGGCTGTTTTATTTGGATAAGGAGGAATTATTATGGATACCATGTATAGGAGCAGGGCAAAAGAGTTCCGTGCGATCGCCAGAGATATTCTTTCCGGAAGATGGATGCCCACTGTTGGTGTCACCCTTCTGGCATCCCTTCTTGGAGCATCTGTGCTTTTCTACGACGGAGGCTTGACTGTGAATTGGATGTTTTCAGGGGAAAGAAATGATATCACCTATCAGCTGGAGAATGTTACAGATATCGATATGGACATATTAGCTCCGCTTTTTGTTTTTTTTGCCGGTATTGCATCTATTCTGGCTATACTGGGTCTGGTGCAGTTCATCATCGGTCCTTTCATTTCTTTGGGATTGATACAGTATAATCTTGATATGCTTGATAGAAAAGATCCCGGACTGGGAGTCCTTTTTGAGAAATCTGATTTGTTTGGCAAGGCTTTATGGCTGAAAATCAGAGGAATGATTTTTATTATTCTTTGGGCATTGCTTTTTGTCATTCCCGGGATTATTAAAAGCTATTCCTACAGCATGGCAGGATATATTTTGGAGGAAAATCCACAGATCAGTGCCAAAGAAGCTATGACGATCTCCATGGACATGATGCGTGGCAATAAATTCCGCTTATTATGTCTTCAGCTTAGCTTTATCGGCTGGGCAATCCTCTGCGGTCTGACCATGGGAATCGGTCTTTTATGGCTGAATCCTTATATGAATGCTGCTTATACTGCATTTTATAATGAGGTGGCTCAGCAGTATCGGAAGATGATGGACGGTAGTGCTTACCATACGGACGGTTCATATTCCCACGATATGTATTCGGAGAGCGAAAAAAACAATTAAAATAATATAGTATATCATAAAACATTATGTAAAGTAAATGTAATATATTAATTATTATATAATGATAATTTATATTAATATAATTATAATATTTATAAATATTACTTTCGTCATACAAAAAAAGCCATTTTATTTTATGTCTTTATCCTTATAATAATATTTACCGGATTGTTATAGCTTCATGAATATCGTGTAAATCGTCTGGAGGAGATGATCATGAAAGGTTTGATGACCAGAGATCAGGTGATTGAGACAGAGTATGGTTCCTATCGCCTGCATTACGGTATGCATGAGATAAATGAGGAAGGATGGAAATATTATGGTGTATCCATCTTCCAATATTATAATACAGGTGAGAAAAAGGGAATTTTTGATCAGGCTGTTGTTAAAGGTTTTTCAGAAGATCGTATGGAGACACTGGCTTTTTTTGAGACTATATTCCTGGAGAAGGTGTTTCCGGTTCATCTGCTCAGTATTGCGGATGACTGGCAATATGACATACAGGGAGATTCTTGGAGGAGATTATGATCAGACATAAATCAGTCTATGCCGCCGGAACCGGTGAAATCGTCGAGAAAAAATCCCGTTTTATAGCCCATGTACAATCTGTGAGTTCCGTTGAGGAAGCTCAGGATTATATTGAAGGTATCCGAAAGAAATATTGGGACGCCAGACACAATTGCTATGCTTTTTCAGTGGGAGTGGAGAATCCTGTCACCAGATTCAGCGATGACGGAGAGCCTGGAGGTACTGCCGGAAAACCTATACTGGAAGTGATATTGGGCAGTGAAATCCGTAATATCGTTATCGTTGTCACCCGTTATTTCGGAGGAACACTTCTGGGTACAGGAGGTTTGGTACGTACTTACACGGATGCCTCCAGAGAAGGGATAAAGAACACTACAGTGGTGGAGAAAATCCCGGGAATAAGAGTGATGATTTCCACGGATTATACTGACCTGGGCAAGATTCAGTATCTGCTGGCCCAGAATCAGGGAATGACAGAAGACTCCATCTACACAGATCAGGTGACGATACAGGCCATTCTTCCTATGGAAGAGAAGGAGGCCATCTGCAAGAAACTGGTGGAAGCCACCAGTGGAAGAGTAAACATCATCGAAGATGAGGGTGTATACTTTGGAGATGCAGCAGGAGAGAAACTTGTGTTTACTACATGAGTGTTTACGAAAGAAAAAGGCTATAACACTGAAACCGTAGTGTGATTTGCATGAGATTGCACAGTTTGAACAGAATCGCAATGGCGATTCCGATCAAATACGGTTTAGGGTTATAGCCTTTTTTATTATTACGAACCAGTTATCTATTATGTTGGAGGGTGGTGTCAACCCTGGTTGTTCCTCTTTGCCCTATAGCGTGCAGTAGGATCCAGAATCTTCTTTCTGAGGCGGATATTCTTTGGTGTGATTTCTACCAGTTCGTCGGTATCGATGAATTCGAGAGCCTGCTCAAGACTGAGGATCTTGGGAGGGGTGAGCTTCAGGGCATCATCAGAGCCGGAAGCACGGGTATTGGTGAGTTTCTTCGTCTTGCAGACGTTCACTTCGATGTCATCCGTTTTTCCGTTTTGGCCGATGATCATGCCGGAATATACTTTTTCTCCCGGTCCTACGAAGAGCAGACCGCGTTCCTGTGCATTAAATAATCCATAGGTGATGGTCTCACCGGATTCATAGGCGATGAGAGAGCCTTGCTTGCGGTATTGGATATCTCCTTTATAGGGGCCGTATCCATCAAACAGGGTATTCATGATTCCGGTACCTTTCGTATCAGTCAGAAATTCACCGCGGTAACCGATCAGTCCCCTGGACGGAATGGAGAATTCCAGACGGGTGGAACCGGAACCGGACATGGACATATTCTGCAATTCCCCTTTTCGCTGGCTCAGTTTCTCAATGACGATTCCGGAGAACTCATCCGGCACGTCAATGATAGCGGTTTCCATAGGTTCTGTTTTTCTTCCTTTTTCATCGGTCCGGTAGAGAACCTCCGCTTTACTCACAGCGAATTCATAACCTTCCCGACGCATGTTTTCAATCAGCACAGAGAGGTGGAGCTCACCGCGGCCGGATACCTTGAAGGAGTCTGTGCTCTCCATTTCCTCCACACGAAGGCTCACATCGGTATTCAACTCTCGGAAGAGACGGTCACGAATATGCCGGGAAGTTACATATTTGCCTTCCTGACCTGCAAGTGGACTGTCATTTACCATGAATTGCATTGCGATGGTCGGATCGGAAATCTTCTGGAAAGGAAGGGGTTGTGGATTATCCGGAGAACAGATCGTATCACCGATATGGATGTCCGGGATACCGGAGATCGCGACGATAGATCCTACGGTTGCTTCCTTGATATCCACTTTATCCAGACCGGAGAATTCGTAGAGTTTACTGATCCGCTCCTTTTTGTTAACAGAGGCATCATGGTGGTTGACCAGAAGGACATCCTGATTTACCTTGATAGAACCGTTCTCCACTTTACCAACACCGATTCTCCCCACATATTCATTGTAGTCGATGGTGCTGATAAGTACCTGTGTATCAGCATCCGGATCGCCTGTGGGAGCGGGGATATGATTTATGATTGTCTCAAATAAGGGCCTCATATCTGTACCCTTTTCGTTAAGCTCCAGCATGGCAATACCGGATTTGGCAGAAGCATAGACAAAGGGGCTGTCCAGCTGATCGTCATCTGCATCCAGTTCCAGGAACAGTTCCAGGACTTCATCCATCACTTCCTCGGGTCTTGCTTCCGGACGGTCGATCTTGTTCACGCAGACAATCACCGGGTGATTTAGTTCCAATGCCTTTTTCAGGACAAATTTTGTCTGCGGCATAGGACCTTCAAATGCATCCACGACGAGGATGACTCCATCCACCATCTTGAGAACGCGCTCTACTTCGCCTCCGAAGTCGGCATGGCCTGGGGTATCTACGATATTTATCTTCACCCCGTCATAATTAACTGCTGTATTTTTGGAAAGAATCGTGATGCCACGTTCCCTTTCGATATCATTGGAGTCCATTACACGCTCTACCACTTCCTGGTGTGCCCGAAATGTTCCACTTTGTTTGAGCAGCTCGTCCACCAGAGTGGTTTTACCATGATCAACATGAGCGATGATTGCTACATTACGAATATCTTCTCTGGATATCTTCATAAATTGCCTTCTTTCTATAAGATTGAGTATACTGTTATATCTCTGGTATCTGCAATAAACCAAATAATTCTACCATAAAGAGGGCAAAGAAACAACATAAACTTAAGAAAATATCTCTTAAAGGAAGGAAATAAACTTTCTTTTTGAAGCATAGATTACCAAGGAGGAAAATCATTGTGTCTGACAGACTTTTAGGTTGACATTTCATAGCATAATTATTATACTGAATCTGTTTTATAAATATGCATTTTGTGAGCTGTGTTGTGTCTTTTCCTAAGAGGAAGATAGTATTTATCAGATTGTACAGACCCATTGTTTAAGGATCGATTAAATACGATATACTTTATGTCAGGAGGAGTACAATATGGCAGAAAAACTATTGAATAATAATCAGGCAGTTGTCGAGGGAGAGATCGTTTCCGATTTTGAATTCAGTCACGAAGTATTCGGAGAAGGTTTCTATTATGTAAAACTGAAAGTGAGCAGACTAAGTCAGTCCAACGATACGATACCATTACTCATG
>CADBOX010000416.1 GCA_902796415.1 uncultured Lachnospiraceae bacterium | reverse complement strand
CTGGTCCGCATGATTAAAAAGAATGATAGGCAGAAGGACCTTCAGATTACACAGGAGACGATCCGAGATGTCCTGGGAAGCAAAAGAACTCTGGGGATGAACGATAAAGGTAACAAAGAAGCGGTTCCGGGCCAGGCCATGGCCCTGGCAGTAAGGGGTTCTATCGGAAGCTGTATTGCCATCCAGTGTGTGGAAGATCCTTATCAGGATCCAAAGATTGAAGTGTCCGGCCTGATGATGGGATCTTGTCTGGAGTCCTTATCTGATGCCATGTCTTATGTCAGAAGAACCTTAAAACATGAGTTGCCCAACCTCCATATCAGTTTTCGTGACCCTTCTATCGAGAAGGACGGCGCTTCTGCCGGCCTTGCCATGTACATGGCAATCATGTCCTGTTTGTTAAAAAAAGACCTGGGAGATTGCGCATTCACAGGGACGATCGACGCTTTCGGTAATATAGGTTTAGTGGGAGTTTCAGAGAAGCTTAGCGCGGCAGAACGAGAAAACCTGAACAGAGTATATATCCCACAGGAAAACTACGATCAGCTAAAAGAAGATGATCTGCTGGATCGTTACCAGGTTGAAATCGTACCGGTAAGTCATGTCAGCCAATTAAACAAAGAATTCTTCGGCTTGGAGGTGTCATAATATGGACAGGTGGAGATATGCGCATCAATTTAGGGGGACGGAACACTACGACCAAAGAGTCGAAGCTATATTTGAAAAGCTGTACATGGGAAATAAGACGGAGTTCTCCTCTTGCTGTGACAGTCTCAACTATGTTCTCGAGCAGATAATGTATGCAGGATATCTTACGCTGGGAACCTATCGGTATATGAAAAAGATACTGGGAGGTGTCTATAGTGACCAGGATGAAAAATGTATAGTCATCTCGTGTGACAACGAGAAGATTACCGTATTAAATCCAGGAAATGATACCCAGGACAGTTTTATGCTTTCAGATATGATCACCTGGTTTGTCGAGATGCTGATTGGAGATCCCTACTTCAGAAATGCACTGAAAGGACATAATAATTATGCCGGTGTGATAAAATGCCTCCATGGGATTTCCACGCGGGACAGAGATTCCCGGGCAAAACTGAGTATAGCCAAACATATCGTTTCATATGGTTCATTTTTATATCTCATTTGTAAAATGGCAGGAGAGCTGAAACTTGTCCGGGTTGATAAAAAACTAAGTGGTATCATGGCTAAAATGGAAGAAATCATGCCATTATCCACAGCGGATCTCTTCTATGACAGAAGAAAGAACAGTCTATATGTCAATCATGCGGACGGTTTGGGAAGAAGAATTCCCCTTGAAGACCATGATGATGAAGAGATAACCTTGATTCAGGGCAAGATAATCCATCTAACTGACCAGGGGCAGATTGTTTTCGTGCGAGGGGCAGAAATTTTCTTAGATGACGATGGAAAAGAAGTCAAAATTGGCCATATAGACGATACCATCCTGAACACATATGAAAGGAATGGAATAAGTTGGATCTCCACAGCCAATGACCAGATGACTTTCCACTGTTACAGGGAAGGAGAAATTTGCCTGTCACATAGTCTGAAAGCAGAGATTCTGTGGCGATACATTTTGAAATCATGCTATATGATTCGGAAAGATACCAACAGAAAAATGTCATCTATCCTGTGGACTTATCAATGCTGCCAGACACCACTGCCATTCACTGTGGAGAAGATTCAGAATACAATCAATCTGTTAGAGAAAGGCCTGTACCAGGGAATGGGTGAAAAATCCCCGAAGTATTCCTCAATCATGGGTCCCATACTAAAATGTGACGAAGATAACGGGGACTTAACAGACCGGCTTTTTGACTTTTATCAGATACAGACAGACGATATCAGCACCATAATGGTAGAAATCTGGGAATCTGTTCGATGCATTTCTCCCGGCGATACCTTCTTCTACGCCAAGGGCGAAATCGTTCTGCCTGGTGACAGATTCCTCTACCATAAAGAGATCAGACCTCTGTATATCATGACAGAAGAAGTCACAGAAACTACCAGTTCCAAAAATCCGGCTGCGCCAGATGATGAAACAGACAAAGCCTTCGAAGCATGGCCGGATGAGGTGTTTGAGGATATTGAGGAAAGGCTAAAAGAACTCGAAATAAAAGAAAAGAAAAAATCCAAATTATGGACTAGAATTCTTGCCTTCCTTAATAAAATTAGACGGAGAGGTAGTACAAGAGGAGACGAAGACAAAGATGGTTGATGATTCCCTTACAGCAATTGTCGGAAACACAGAGAGGATAGTATCATTTCAATGGTATTATATAGGTAGAACTTTGAAAGGGAACCAAAATTATGAAGAACAACTTTAGTGATATCAGGACATATAGTGTATTACTTCCGGCCGGAGAATCAAACCCGACAGGTCTAATTGTGATGCGGAAAATCTGGTGTTGCCATTGGTGTCATCATAGGAAGAGTTATTAGAATCATTGTATTCATACTTCTTTAGAATGCCTCCAGGACCCCCCGGTTTTTCCTGGAGGTATTTTTTATATTTCGGGATGTAGTTCAGTTGGAGGAACGCGTGATTTGGGATCATGAGGCCGCAGGTTCGAGTCCTGTCATTCCGATTATATATATATGCCTGTAGCTCAATGGATAAGAGCATCGGATTTCTAATCCGAGTGTTGGGGGTTCGAATCCCTTCAGGCATACTCTGCTCTCTTAGCTCAGATGGATAGAGTATCCGGCTACGAACCGGAAGGCCATGCGTTCGAATCGCATAGAGAGTATTTACAGAATAAATGTACTCATTATGGAAGGAGGAGAGAATATGTTCTATACTGGGGCTAATAAAATGATTGAATTCCAGGAGATACCAAAAGCTCTCCTGACCTTTTTTGAGAAGTCCAAACAGTATGACGCACAGTGTGATATCATCATAGGAACAGATTCTCAGAACAGAAGAGATACCAAGATAGTAAGTGTTATCTGTATGACTTGCCAGGGACATGGTGGTATCTTCTTCTACAAAATGAATCACATTCCTAAAATCACCAACGTTAAACAGAAACTACAGCAAGAGACATCTGACAGTCTTCTTCTTGCTTCCGATCTGATAAATCTTATGGAAGTTAATGAGGATTATGAAGAGATGTACACTAGCTGCCCGATCTCTATTCATGTGGATGCCGGGAACAGCAGAAAAGGAAAAACAAAGCTTCTGATTCCTGAACTGATGGGATGGATCAATGCATGTGGCTATGAAGCCTGTACTAAACCGGCATCATTTGTGGCTTCTACTATTGCAGATAAGTTATCTAAGTAACAAAAAAGATCTTCTATAGAGATTAATCTTAGAAGATCTTTTCATTTCCATCAGTATTCATTGCATACCATTGGCTTGATCTAAGTAATCATTGATGTGTCTGTAATACCTCCTTGTGGCAT
>CADBOX010000415.1 GCA_902796415.1 uncultured Lachnospiraceae bacterium | reverse complement strand
TGGCAGTGTTTAAAACAACGGAAGAACGTGAATACCTGGATTACGATTACCTCAGCGATGAAGAAGCCCGTTATCAGGGGTATGACACAGAAGGGGATTCTGATTTTGCTGATGGGTACACAGTTACTGAATATGAACGAAAGACTGAAGTAAGAGAAGACCCGGAAAAGAATAATAACAAAAAGGAAAGCCCGGATTCTGAAGCAGATGAAAGCCTGGATGATGATGACATCTGGCTTGACGGAGACGAGGATATCAATGGAAATGCGGAGCCTGACGACGAGCGGATAGCCGATGATCACGAAGCAGATACTGATGAAGAAGCGTGGTGCGGGGACGATGATCCTGAATCGGATGAAAAAATTTCCTCTGAGTCCTATATAATAGACGGGCACGAATACAAGGATCCAAAAAGATACATTCAGGCTCTTTATCAGCGGGATGCAAGACAGTACCCGCAGCTTAAGCCCGATAAACAGACCGAACTGGCTCATGCGGTCCGCAAGGGAATGCTCTGTGATTGCAGCATTATGTCGGAAGACCCTGTGATTCCGGATGAATATCCCTATAAGCTGGTGGACAAGACTTCAAAAGTACTTAAACGGCTTGATCAGACAGAGGAAGAAAAAGCCTGGGTGGAGAGCCTGAGCCTGGAGGAAAAGAAAGAATATATTGCAAAGGGCCGAACAGCGCAGGAGAGGCTAATTTCTCATAATCTCCCTCTTGTTATGACCATTGCGGGCGAAAAATATAAGAGCGTAGAATACCTGGATCGCGTTCAGGCGGGAAATATGGGCCTGCTCAAAGCGGTTCAGTATTTTAATCCAAACAGGGGTAATGCCTTTACTACATATGCCGCATACCTGATCGACAGCGAAATCAGCGATTATGCAAAGAACCTTCGCAAGCAGAAGGCAGTATCACTGGCGGAAACATGCTTTGTTCCTACAGAAGAGGATATCGAACGTGTAGTGGATCTGATGGGCGGCGTATACTGGATGAGGGAGATCACAGTGGATACCGATCAGACTCCGGACAGAATCAGAAGGCAGATTGCAGTACTGCTGCAGGAAAAGAAGCGAATGGAGTCAGACGCAAATGACCGCATTCACGGCCCCAGGGAAATGACGGATGAGGAATACGATGAGGTGCTGAAAGAGGCGGTGCAGTCCAGGAACGGCAGAGTCCAGCGGAAAAAGCGCAAGACGAGTGGAGATAATACGCCATCTTCCGACGGGAGTAAGAGACGTAAGAAACTTGATCTCCTTACCGGGGACGGTTTGCTGCCGAGAAAGGGTGAGATGTCAACTGAGGATTATATCAGGAGCTTCTTTGCTGAAGTGGTTGCACTTAGAGATATTTCATCCAAAACACTAAGCGAGTATATCTTGGGCGAGCGGCGTTTCCTTCAGCATAAGGCAAAAGCCCTCCGTGAGTTCCTTGATAATTCCTGGGCATATACAGATAAAATTGCCGTTTCTGAGCTGGAACCTTTGATAGGGAGGGACAATATCTGGCCCGAACGCTGTCTGATCGAGAGGACAAAAGCATGGGGATGGCTTGAATCGAAATATTCAGATAAGGGCGGGAATGGTGCTTGTCTGGCGGATGATAACCTCAGGATGTCCTTTTCTGACTTCGTTGATCCCATGCATCCAACGGAGTCCATTGCCCTTATTCTGCTGGAGGGATATTTGCCTCTGCGGAAGCAGGACATTCTGGAAGATGCCAGAAGAACGCTGGAATACTGCGACTGGCTGTGTGAGGTTATCGACATTACAATAGATGAACGGTTGAATGAATTTGACGGAAATGTCCTGGAGGGGGTTGCAGAAGGAGAAACGTACAGATCCCTTATGCAGAAGTATCAGACCTATTCTGATAAAATCAAACTGTCAAAGGAAGAAGCCCTGAACAGTATTTATGATCAGCTTGTGGAATCCTCCAACCGTGCAAACGGACACGCAATGATGCAGTTCCTGCAACTTGCCTGCCAGTCGCAGGAGTATAAGGAATGGGAAAAGAGAATAACAAACAGAATGAAAAGCGACCATTTTATAGAAGACAGGCGTTTTATGCTTCGCAGCAGAGGGGAACTCGACAGGCCAAGGCCAGTCATGGAATCATTCAGCAAAATGATCACAGGGGTGACCGATGGTGTGACATCTGCCGTTGAGATGGTTCATAATCTTCATGATCCAATCATTACGAGCATCCATGGGCTTATTGATTCTTTATCATCCCTTGATTATGATGATCTGCGGAGAAGATGGGGTGAGTATGAAGATATGGACGATTTCGATGATCCAGACGGATCCTATGAATTTAGCATGCAGAACGAGGATGTGACTCCTGCTCTGAAGGGAGATGCAGCCTGTACCGATAAAGATGTTAATAGCGGTGGCGCCACCGCTAAAGCGGTTTAAGGGGAGGATTGCCAATGATGCAAGTAAATATACTGCCCCATTATGCAGCAGCCTTTTTGGACGAAATCAAAAAGGACTATCAAAAGCTGAAGGAAAAAAGCAGTTCTTTTGAGTGCGACCAAACCGATTTTTGCAAGCGTATAGGTTTGGATCTGGACGCCTTCAACATTGAATTGCATCCCACACATCCTTCGGAGGCCATTTTCAATGTGGTGAACCTGTCAGACCGGGACCGGAAGCTTCTCGGTGAGTATCTGGGCAGCCGGGAGAAGATGTATCTGCTGGAACAGTGTGTCCGGAGCATCACAGATGACGATACGCGCCAGATCGCCGAATCCTATTATCTGGAGAGGAAAAGCCAGCCGGAGATAGCGGCGGAGATTGGTCACACGAAGAGTTATGTTTCCAAGAGGCTGGATAAGGCAGAGAAGGGTGAAATGGCGTCCGCGATCGACCGCTATTTCGCATGGAAATACACTGTGCCGGGCGGTAAGTCATGCTTCTGGGCGGGGAAATTGGAAAAGCAATACATGCGGGAGCAGGATGCGAGACGTCTGATCTTTCATATGCCGGAACTGCCGGATATGTCGTGGATGAAGAACCTGCGCCGTATGGGGTTTTAGGACAATCTGGTTATAAGCTGCGGGGAGCTGTGGCAAAACCAGAATCCGCGATGATTACATGGAGGTGAATGTCGGATGAAGATATCTTTATAACAGATGAGAAAACTGGATACTTTCGAAGAAGTAGAAAGCCCGGAAATTGTTTATCACATGACAAGCAGGGAGAATGCAAAATCCATTATTAACGATAGAAAAGTCAAATGTTTTGATGATTACGTCACATGGTTTTTTACGGATCTGCATCAAGTTCCGGTATATATCTACATTACAGATGCTGATTACGGGAGGCGGCATTATGATACAAATGGCTGGCCTGTAAAGGAACCTCCATTGGATCATGCGGATACCGTTATACTGAAACTATCATGCAGAAAAGAGCCGCTGGCATGGTACAGGGAAGTAATAAACAGCAGCAAAGACGGATGCCATGAAATGACTGCCCTGCAAGACCAGCTGTGGGCGTATATGAATGACATGAGGCTTTGCCACTATGGTGACCTGCATTTTTACAAGGTAATAGAAATCATAGAGCTTACTGATATTGACAAGTTGCCGCAACCTGATGAGATTGAGGAGATCAAGGCGATTCAGG
>CADBOX010000414.1 GCA_902796415.1 uncultured Lachnospiraceae bacterium | reverse complement strand
GTGTTATCGGAAATTCCTCAGCCTGAAACCTATATATTCCGGATGAATCAGGCTGAGTAACCATAGAGTTTGCCGATAACTTCTCAGGCAAGACCGCAGAAATGGAGAAGGTACTCTTCTTTGCCTTTCCATTTCTTTTCAGGAATAGATACTATATTGCCCTTGCTGTCTTTCTTAGGCAGGGCTTCCTGGTCGACAGAACGGAGCGCTTTTTCCAGTGCATCATTGTCAGCATGTGCGTAGATAGAGGTTGAATCCAAAGAGGCATGACCGAGAAAGTCCTTGATATATGAAATCGGTATCCCGGCTTTATACATTGCCATGCCTATGCTGTGACGGAACACATGGCAGTGCAGGTTTTCCGGAAATGAAGGATCTGTTTCATGCAGCTTCTTTGCATAAGCGGCAAGAAAAGAATTCACTGCCCGCGGAGTCATTTTTGTATGCCGCTCATTGTGGACAGTATAAAACAGATAATCATCATTGCTCCCCTCAGGATGGAATTCCGCAAGATATGCATCAAGATGAGGAATCACTTCTGAAGGCAAAGGATTATATCTGGTTTTATCACCTTTTCCATGAAGCCGGATCTGGACATGATCACCATTGCGGATGATATCACCTAATGTCATTGTGACAAGTTCCTCAACCCTGCCGCCTGTTTCATAAGCATGGATCATAAAATACTGGTTTCGTCTTCCGTTTCTGGTTGTAATATCTGGGGCAGCGAAAACCGTTTCCAGCTGGTTCTGATTCAGGTATTCCAGCTTGGGGTCAGTTTTTCCCTTAAACTGGTGGATTGACTTGGCCTTAAGGTACAATGCTGACAAAGCTGCATCTTCCTCACTGCAATAACGAAGGAACGCTTTGATCGCGGCAAGACGAAGGTTTATGGTATTGATGGCTTTGGACTCATTATCACGAAGCCAGATACAGAAATCGTAAATAAGATCTTTCTGGAAGCAATGGAAACCAACTTTATCAAAAGGGATTCCTTTCTGATCCCTCAGGTATATCCGGTATTGATCCAGGGAATCCGTATAGTTTTTCACGGTTGCCGGGGAAAACTTCCGCTGGATGACAAGATATTTATACAGGAAATCCCGGAGCAGTTCATAAAAGTATAGTCCTGATTTTTTATCCTTCATGCGGCACCTCCGGAAGTATGGCTGTATTTACCTTCCGCATGCGTGCCTCCAACTCGGGATAAAAAGGCTCTGCCAATGTAAGATAATAATCCGTATCCGCAAAGTTAGAATGCCCGACGAATTCGCTCAGGTAAGGATAAAGAGCATTCAGATCCGCTTTTTCACTCACCCACTGGTTCAACCTGTACACACAGTAGGAATGGCGGAAATCATGGACCCTCGGTTTGTTGCCTTTTGTGATCTTTGCTTCCGGAAGCCCGTCCCAGAACTCGTGGAACCAGGCATCAAGCGTGGATTTGTTGTAATAATTCCCCTTCCTGTTCGGGAAGAACGCCTCCCGGCACGGCAGATGATGGCGGATGATGGAATCATATCTGCAAAGAAGATCCTGCATATCAGCACTGACATAAATAATACGGGCTTCCCACCCTTTGGATTTCCTGATGAAGATCTTTCCAGTTGCAAGATCTACGTCATTAACACTCAGCAGCCTTGCCTCTGAAGACCTGAGACCGCAAGTAAAAAGCAGCCGGAAGATCACCGGTATTACATAACACCGGTATGGCGCATACGGCGATTTCATGCATTGATCTATGGAGGCAAAGAATGCTATTAATTCTGCTTCCGTAAAGATATGCGCATCATAATGGATCTGTTTATGCGGAATACCTCCTGGGATAATGTATGCTGGGCTTCCTTTCCCGGCGAGATATTTCCCGAACTGCCTGACAGGGGTTACCCTTCTCAGCAAAGTATTCTGATGGAGTTTTGAGCATTCTTCAATCCATGTGTTACAGATCTCCTTCGAGAGGACATTGCTTTCAGGGTATTTCTCGATGATCATGTCATCAAGATATCCCAGCACCCGCGCTGAAGTAACGTAGGGATATCCGGAAGCGCGTTTTTGTATGATAAAAGCATCCAGATCGTTACCGAGTTTACTGTGGAATACAGGATCAGCCATGCTGTTCACCTTCTTTCCAGTACTTCTGCCCAATCAGGGTAAAGCTGAGGGGGCACTCCCGGAGCATCTGTTCTTCCATTGACAGGTATGGCTTGTCAGATTCTTTGGAGACATGACCAAGTGTATCTGTAATAACCTGATGAGGAACCTTTTTTAATAACAACTTATGTATTAACGTATGGCGGCATACATGGGGGCCCTGACTCTCACGGTTCTCTGTTTTTACTTCAGCCTGTTCAAACAGCCTCGAACAGACCGCATACATCGACTCAAGTTTCTTAAATGGAGCCTGTCTCCTCACAAAAACATACGGATATCCAACCGCGGCCTTTGGACGCTCATTCAATATGTAATCCATGATGGCATTACCGACATCTTCCAGCAATGGCAGAACAAGAGTTACACCGGTCTTTTCCTGTTCCAGGGTGATCTGGTCCTTTTTCCAGTCAATTTGGCTGAAACGAAGACTGCAAATATCAATATCGCGCAGCCCCAGACGCAGTGCCAGGCGCATCATGGCTTTATTGCGCAGAGGTGCTTCATCCATCACCTGATATAATTTAT
>CADBOX010000413.1 GCA_902796415.1 uncultured Lachnospiraceae bacterium | reverse complement strand
TTCTTTTTTTCATGTTTATCTCCTTTTTAATTGTTATTTGGGGGTACTAATCCGCTACATGAGTACTAATAATATAATAGAAGATTTTTATAATATTGTCAAATTTTCTACACTCAATTATTGTAAAAAAAACTACCAAAATTGCACAAATATCTACCGATTATGAAGATGAGTAGTATGAAAGACTACAGTTAAGATTGTTGTTATACAAGGTTGGTGAATTATATAAATCAGCAAAGACTTTCTCCCGATAAAGGAGAAGAATCTCTCATTCCAGATGATTCGATCCTTCGCACTATAGTATCTTTCATATATCTTGTGAAGAAAATATCCCGCCAGATAAAGAAAGAACCAGGGTAATATACTGAAGTAATCCGTGGAATAGAATCCCTTAAAGGGAAAACCCAGGTAAGTCGTATAATAATTAAGATACAGAGACTCCGGTAACCTTCCTGTCAGTAATGAAAAACCAATCAGGCCCTGATTGATATTATAACAAGATAAAAAAAGGAAGAAAGAAAGAATTGCTCCTGTGACGGAAGGAATCTTCCGGAGAAAGTGATCCAGAGGAGACATCATCAACATGGCACTTCCCAGGAAGGTCAGGATGCCAAAAACGATTCTTTGACCAGGCATGATCCAGATAGTGATTCCCGTTATGAGAAGCCCTAAAGCAAACACCCTAAGTCCATGTCTGACCGGATGTCTTCCCAGGGACCAGCAGAAACCGGATATCAGGATAAATGACCAGCAGATGCTCTGCTGCCACAAAAATGCTCCCTTAGTACGCATAAAGGGCAGATTAAGTCTGTAGATATATGTCAGATCCCAGAAAGCATGATATAGTACCATACTGCATATCGTGATGCCTCGGAGTGAATCAATAAAGTTTAGTCTCTTCTCTGTCATTCCCATTCAAATGCCCTTTTGATGCTGTCATAATGAAGAAAGATTCCCTGATTGGCAAGATGTCTGATTTCGTCAATGGTAGCTATTTTAAAACCATCCGCCTCCGATTCCTGGTAATGAACATCCTTCTCGTCGAAATCCCCCACAAACCGGTAGACATCTACGAAGTAATTATCTCCCTCTCCGGGGTTCTCCCGTTGGTAGGTAAAGAGATAGCCACCTTCCCAGCCTCTGACATTCAGTCCAGTCTCCTCCTTCACTTCACGATATACAGCTTCCTCGGACTTTTCACCTGCCATGCAGGCTCCTCCGGAAACTTCCCACCAGCCGGGAGCCCAGTTTTTGGACATCACCCTTTTTGTGATGAGAAATCTGCCATCCAATGTGGCAACCACACCGAGAACCGTTAAATGATATTCATCGTCTTTTAAACACCAGTCATTTCTTTTCATCCTGCGGCCGGTAGGTTTTTTATTCTTGTCATAAATATCCCAGTATTCCATAATTTCTCCTGTCAAGCTAAGACTCCCCCCATATGGAGGGAGTCTGCTGATCTATCCTTTAAACTTTTTATTATGTCGGATCCTTATCAGTTAAAGCTGGGTGTCCAGTATGTCTGATTATAGATGTCTGTCAGACAGTAGCTGCACCGAACATCTCCATCCGGGATGATGGTATTACTGATGGTAAGATCATCCGTATAACGAATCGGATCCCCCAGTTCATAGCTGTCTACATATTCTCCACTATAGCTGATGTAATCACAGATGAACTGAATGGTATCACCCTTTTCCAGGGAAACGATGTTCTTGCCCACAGTCTCGGTTTCCTCGTCCTCATATACCACCATTGCACCATCAATATAGCCATCCGGATGCCTGTTGTCAAAAAGAATGTTCAGATTGACTCTGGTTCCGTTAAGCAATGCGGGAACATATCCTCTGATAATGGTATCATCCCCGTTTTTTGTCATGCTCTCAAAATAATATGCCACCGGTGTATCATCGATGGATAACCAGGATCGATCCGTCTCTCCGATCAGGTTATTATTCTGGAATTCATATACATTATCCAGGCCCAGGTTAATGTATCCTTCTCCATCGTCATAGAACATATTTAACACCAGGTCATGAATGGAATCCCATTCTTCTTTACTTAGTTTTAATAACCTCTTTCCATTTTCCTCGGTCCAGATAAGGTGACTAACATCCAACTGGTGGGAAGTTACATAATCGGTAACCCGATCATCCGAGATCGATCTTCCGGTCAGGAATCCGATATTGCTGCTGTCAAGCCCTGAGACACCCTGAGCCAGTCCGGAAAGATCTCCACCCAGAAGTCCGCTTAAGATCTGAATCATAGCCTGTGGATCCATATTGGCAGAGCCGGAACCCGACAAACTGGGGTATGGTGAGCTCTGACCTCCGGAAACCGCCTGCCCACTGACCTCCATCTTCGCAAAGGACTGAATACAGCGGCTGTATTCCTCATCCAGGCCAATCCCTTCATATGTTCTGACAGCGGAATCCACATTGGATGTCCTCCGGAAGGGGAAGTATATCGATAAACCATAGGCATTATTGATGCTTGAGGAGGTTCTGTTATATTTTACCGCGCCTAAGATAGCCTTGGCCAGATCTTCTCCTTCTTTCGTTCCCACATTATAAGCGAAATGAGTCAGATCAACCTGGTCAATCTTGGTGGCCTGTGCGAATTCCCTGGTCTGATATCTGGCATCGGAAACCTGTTTATATTTGTTATTCTCGATCAGCTCACTGGTGGAACTGGAGAAAGCCCGGAATCTGGAGGGTATCGTGTTAGACAACTCCGCCAGATCAACCACAGATAAAGTAGTGGCCTGTCCTCTACACTTGCTGTTGCATTGTTCCACGAAAGTATCGACAATCTTCTGTCCAATCTCTATGGTGGGCAGGGAAGTATTCTTTGACAAGGCATTCAGCCAATCGGTATAATACCATCCGATTCCCGGTTCCGTCTCCTCGGATGCGATAAGATAATCCGCAAATCCATCCAGCATCAGACCATTCTCTACCGTGGCCATCAGGCAGGCATCAAAACCGATAAAATCAAACTTCACACCGCCTTTAGTCAATGCAGTCTGAATGCCCTGAAGGGTCATGGATCCTGCACTTCTGTTTTTCTCATCATATCCATATCCACTTACTGAACCGCCGCCGTGATCCCATAATATCAATTCGTTACGGTTTGCCGGGAAATTTTTCTTACAGAACTGAATAAAAGAAGCCAACGTGGACGGATTTGTCATGGCAGCCGATCCGTCGTCTTGCTTCAGAGGGATTAATCCCCCGTTTTTTACCTGATAGATCTGGTTTACCCGGTTGCTTACTACCTGGTTCTTCCATCTGGAACAGCCACCGGTATAAACGATCAGATTAATCTTGTCATTAAGTGTTGCATTTGCCATCTCGACCAGGTCGGATGTTGCCATCCCACTTCTGGATTCCAGGTCTGTGCCGCACATATAAAGCATTATGGTGACGGTGTCATTTCCATTCCCCATAATATTCGTATATTTTGCACGGGAACCGTCAGCTATGGACCGGTCAAGCTTACCGGCATTGGAAGTCAGATTCCAGCCGGATGACTGACTGATGTCATTGGTATAATAACTGTTTGTCGTATTGGAAGATGTTCCGGAATTACTGCCGGTTCCACCACTGCCTCCATCTCCGCCAAGACCTCCCAACATAGAAGATCCACCGAAGAAGGCTACTACAATCAGGATCAGCAGGAATGATAAGGGGCTTCTTCCCCCGCCGCCTCCAGAACGTCTGCCAGGACCATCCGGCAAAGGTCCATGAGAATTCATCTGATGTTTCCCGCTACCCACAGGACCGGTTCCAAGACCTGATCCCTTCTTATGAACTCCTTTTCCGACACCGGTCACATGTTTTTTTCTTCCTTCCGGTATATTACTCATGATTTCTTTCTCTCCCTTCCTTCAATTTTAATATTCTCTATTAATCTCCGTATTTACTATAAAAAAGTTGATTATCCTTGAATTTTTTATACATATTTTCCTTATTTAATTTTAAAGAAATTCCATCGTTTTGTCAATCTTGCCCTATTTGTAAAATTGAATCATCTCTGTTTTATTTGAATTTTTTCGATGGGTATCTTTCATAATCAATTTGAAAACATGACTTTTTTTTAAAAAAATAGTAGAATAAGAATAACGATAGAAATAATGTGTTAAAATGGTTTAAGAACAGGATGTGATATAATGTACCATATTAATGATGTAGTAGTCTATGGCAATCAGGGAGTATGTAAAGTGATGGACGTTGGTCCTCTGGATATCATGGAAAATGAGAATAAAATCTATTACACCCTGAATCCTGTATATCAGAAAGGAACCATCATCTATGCACCGGCCGATAATCCAAAATCCGTGATACGTCCTGTGCTTAGCAAGGAACAGGCCAACAGCCTGATCAAGGAGATTCCGGACATCGAGACCTTCTGTGTAGGAAATGACAGAGACAGAGAATCCATATATCGGACAGCAATCCGTACCTGTGATCCCAGGGAACTGGTCAAAATTCTCAAAACGGTATATATTCGCAGAAAAGACCGTCTGGCTTCCGGCAAGAAGAGAATCATAGTTGATGAGAAATATTTCCAGATTGCGGAAGATCAGTTATATCAGGAGCTCGCCTATGTCCTGGATAAGAATAAAGAATCCATGGAAGAATATATCACCAGTAACGTTACAAATTAGACGACAAAAGTCCGGATAATTCCGGACTTTTTTATTTTCTGGAACATATCTCCAGATAGTTGGTAAATACAGGATTACTCTTTCTTCTGGAATACTCCAGGTATTCTTTCCAGTCGATATAGAAGGTTTTTCCCCAGCTGGATATCTTCATTTTTCCATCCGGAGCGCAATCAGTGATCACCACGAAGTGATTGTGGACAGATCCACAGTTATGGTATGTGTTCTCCGTGATTTTATGGTATAGGGAGACAGATTTTTTACCAAACACATTCGGGAAGTTTGGACCAATCGCAATGATCACAGGGAGATGATCTTCAAGCATCTCCTCTATCTTCCTTCTGCTGGAATCCCTCAAAGGAAGTAGTCTCCACCGGGCACGATATGGCATACGGTAATGGTGAAAGACCCTGTTGATTCCTAGGGATAATGCCATCCCGCTCATACCCAGGAAGGGAAGGTAGAAGAAATATTTCTCTATCTTCTTGACATATTCATAATACTGATCCCAGGCAAAGGTATTCGGACAATCCATCAGATAGATGATGACATCTGTGGCTGCAATCAGGCCGCATCCATATCCTTTCAGTTTCTTCTCAGGAAAGAGATTCTGATTGCCTCCGTAATATTCTTTTTCATCCTGAATCACGGTAATGTACTTTGAATGATCCTCTTTCATCTGATGACCCTTCTATTTTAATAATTCAACCACCATATCCGGATAAAAGACCACTTTCGTCACATGATCCACCTCTATCTGATAGAGAGCATTGGCTGCAATGTGTTCAGCAGCCTGCTCCAGATCACGGATACCGGTGGTATCTGAATACAGTTCGACGATTGCCTTCACCGCATCATCTGTAACGATACACTCCTCTGCCGTCATATGCATTCTCTTCAGAACCTTAGGTAATGAATAACGGATAAAGATCTGTTCTTTCTCTTCCGGAGAATAATCCGGGATCTCTATTACCGCAAAGCGGGACATAAGAGGTGCACTGATCTGATCTTTCTCGTTCGCAGTAGCGATGGGATAGACCCCAACGGTAGGAACCAGACATTCCATATAATTATCCGTAAATCCAAGATTATCGAGCAATGTCAGAAGAACATCAGCAGGATTTCCATTCCCCTTACCTGCTGCAGCTTTATCCAGCTCATTGATGATAAAGACAAGATTAGACTCCCCTGCCATGGAAAATGCCTCCATGATGATCCCGGGTTTGGCGTTGGCATAAACTCTGGAACTGCCGGTGAGCTGCTCCGGATCATTGATGGAACTCATATCCAATGTGGTCCACGGCAATTTGAGAATCTTTGCCACAGCATAAGCCACCTGGGATTTCCCGGTACCTGCCGGTCCCACCAGAAGCAGCCCATAGGCAGGTAAAGTATGGGTTCGATTGATCTGGATAATGGTCTCTATGATCCTTTGTTTTACCTTCTCCATCCCGTATAATTCTTCATCCAGGATTCTCCTGGCTTCCACAGGATCTATGGCTTCAAAATAGGTACTCTTCCAGCGTACATTCATCATGATGGAAAGTGCACGCTGAGCATGTCTCCTCTCCTCGGGAGAAACTTCGCTGGATCTGGCCACGGAAAGATTTCTTCTGGCCCACAGACGTATGTTGTCCGGCAGGGTTTTTCCGGCACAATTCATGAAATCCTTGATACTCTGAAGGCTGGTGAGTCTCATATCATCACCCACCTCTTCCTTGTCTTCCTCCCCTTCCTCTTCTTCCGGAGGATCACTGGCCAGTAGCCTCTCTATCATGAACTGAAGGAATCCGTCGGATGCCGACAGCTTGGATCGTCCGGTAAATTCCAGTTCACGGATCCGGTAGACAGCGTAACCGTCCTCCCGGTTTATCCCTGACAGTCTTACATTGATATGATTCTCTCCAAGCCATTTTAACAGACTGACGAAACGCGCATCCAGCTTCAGGATATCCGTTACCTCCCCATCCTCATCGAACTCGAAGGAAGTTCTTTTTGAAGGATTGGTAAATACACCGACCGAGTGATGCTTCCACTTTTTTTTCTTATTATCCAACAGGAGGATCGGATGGTCTGCCGTAGGATGTTCTACTTTGGAAGAGAATGTCTCATAAGTACATTCCGCAGGCTGTTTCTGGTAACTGGTATCGTTAAAATCAAATACAGGCATATTAACTCCCATCTAATTGATATTCAGTATCATATATTCACTGTTTGTGAAACTGCGAAGATCCGGTCCGTAAACGCCGACCCCACAGCTGGTCACATTGACAAAACCATCTTTCTCATAGATTCCCCATTCGTTCTCCCATTTAAATGGTGTAGAGATCGTAAGAGGGAAAAACTGCCCTGCGTGGGTATGTCCGCTGAGCATAAGATCAACCTTCTGCTCGATGGCCTGATCAAAGTCATCCGGTTCATGATTTAGGACAATGACCGGCTTTGTATCATCAAAATGATCAATCTGATCCATCAGTTCCTTTATGGAGGCTCGGTTGTCCGTACCATCACCGGCTCTCTCACCATCAAGTCGACCCACCAGATAGAAGGAATCATCAACCAGAACGGACTCATCCTCAAGCATGGTGACATTGGCCTCTTTCAAGAACTCATCATATCGCGGATCACGGAAGGCTTTGCTTACCGGCGAGACGGTAAACCCGCCGATCAGAAGACTCTCCACATCATGATTCCCATAGATACCGTACACTCCTAACCTGCTCTTCATTCTCCGGAAGATTTCTATGAGCTTCTTGTCGTCTTCCAGAGCCTCATATTCATTATCAAAGATATCTCCTGCTATCACGATAATATCAGGATTCTCTGCATTCACTTTGTCCACCATGTCTTCTATCCGTTTCACACCAACCGAATAACCCATATGGAGATCCGAGATGAGGGCTACCTTCAGAGGTTTTCCCTCTCTGAAACCTTTCTCCAGGTGAACATCCAGTTCATTCCTGACGATGTGTCTTGAATGAATCGCGCCATATACCATGAAGGAAATGCTTAAAACAAATACCAGCAAGCCTAGTCCATAACGAAGCAAAGCTATTTCAACAAGAGATCCAAATTTATCTTTCCTGAACCATTTGGTAATCAGAATTATAATATCTGCTATGACAGTAAAAAAGATAAACTCGATGAAAAAGCCAACCCAGAGATTGGAAAACCAGATGAATTTTCTCTGGAATCCACTGTAGGGTAAAAGTTTTCCTATAATTAATGTTGCACACAAAACAACAAAGAAGATGGAGATAAAAACAAGAGAATACCATGACTCAAATATCCTGTGGACTATTCTGAGATAATGTACAGTCCTCCATATCGCATATGTACATAATAATACATACACTATCAACATCAACCATGCCAACATAATGACTGCTCCTTTACTTTCTATTTTAATTTATAAATATTACATCTCTGCTTTTCAAGCATATTAGATACGAAGAGAATCTCAACCCGCCTATTCTTCATAACCTTAATCCCCTCCGGCTCACGGAAAGACATGGACTGGGCTCCTGTTATGATTTTGAACGTAGTGGACGCTGTTTTATAATTAGTGATTCTTACGATAGTAGACTGGAATGCTCTGTTTTTATCAAACGAACTTAAAAATAAAGCAGTAGGGCTGCCCTCTATGGTATATATATAATTCTTATATACATCAAATCCCTGAAAATCACCTGCAGTCGCAGAAATACATAATTTCATCAAGGGGTGGTTATTCTTGATTTTACATCCGCTGTAGATCCGGTATTTCTGAAAGTACTGTTTCTTCTGATAGGTATACCTTACAAACAGATATTTTCCGTCCTGAGATACCGCAGGAAAAACATTCTCCGCCTTCTTAAGCCGGCCTTTCATCCGGATTTTGTAAGTATTGCCGGCCTTTTTCCTGACAATTCCGCCACTGACATATCGGAAACAGGATATGGCTTTGGTGTTTTTTGTCTTCTTATCCATAAGACTGCCAATCCACAGATAGGTTCTTCCGTTGTGGACAGTACAGTCAATATTGGTTCCATGACCAAACCCCAGAAGATCCATATGGTCCTTGGTGTATTGGTGAGGTGCCGTGTATTTAACCCGGGTAATTCTGAGATGACCTTTATCCGGATTTGTCATCTGGACAAAATAATAATAGTTGGAATCTTTTGTAAAAGACTGTATCCACCGGTTGGAATCAAGCACAGTTCCGGCATGGAGCAGGGTCAGATCACTGGTAACAGGTTCATCCATAATAGGAAAAAGATCATCAGGCTCCACAAGGACATTCACCCCGGGATTGACTGGATTGACGGGATTGATTGTTTCAACAGCAGAAACATGTAAAGGGGCCATAGAAAGGCAGAAAACCAACAGCCCAAATGCCATCTTGAAAATCACGTTTCTTTTATTCATCATACTTTTCTCTCTTTCTTCATCAGTTTATTTTGATAAATCCTTTATATTATACTACTTTAAAAAAAAGCTAACAAGTAAATAATTGGAAAAGGCAGTTAATGGTTCACATTAACTGCCTTTTTCCAATATTACTCTTGATGGTGATAAAAACTGTCTACCCAGGATTTAAGAAGTTCATCGCATTCTTCCGCCTGGCTGCCAACTATGGCGACTCCCATCTCCAATATAGCACCCAGACCGGATTGCATGATATCCGTCTCGCTGGTTCCCATTCCTCCCCCTTCATGGGTACAGAAAGGACGTATCTTCTTCCCTGAGAAGTCAAATGATTCCAGGAAGGTCAGCACGGGCATGGGAACCGTGCCACAATAGTTCGGAAATCCAAGATAGATAACCGTATAATCTCTCAGGTTTTCCGGTAAATCAATCAGTTCCGGTCTGGCATGTGTATCAAAATCTTTTCTGGCCTGTTCCACACATTCTTTATAGCTGGAGGAATAAGGTGCTTTCATCCTTATCGGCAGAAGGTCAGCGCCGGTGATTGCCTGGAGTTTCCTGGCAACGATCTCCGTGTTCCCCACTTCTACATACTTTAGATCTCCTTGAAAATAATTCTCGTCCGCTCTGGAAAAATAAGCGATCAGTCTTTTTTTCATATCAATTCCCCCTCTCTGCTCCAGACACCTGACTTTCCACCGGTTTTCTTTATCAATTTGATATCTCCCATCGTCATGGAATGGTCCATCGCTTTTGCCATGTCATAAATAGTCAGTAGTGCGATGTGTACGGCAGTTAAAGCCTCCATCTCCACCCCTGTCTTGTCATTTGTTTTTACAAAACTAACTGCCTCTATGGAGCTTTCCTCAGGATTCATCTTAAATTTCAACTCTACTTTTGTCAAGCTGAGATTATGGCACAGCGGAATCAGATCAGATGTTTTTTTTGCTGCCATGATACCTGCGATTCTGGCAACCCCGAGAACATCTCCCTTTTTCATCTTTCCTTCTTCCACCAGCCGGTAGCACTGGGGGACCATAAAGATTTTTCCGCTTGCGATGGCTTCCCGGTCTGTATCCTTCTTACCGCTGATATCCACCATGATGGCTTCCCCATCCTGATTAAAGTGTGTGAATGAACCCATAACGATTTCTCCTCATTCTGATATAGTCTAACCAATTTAACTTAACAATAATATCTTATCTTCCGGAATCATAAGACAGGATGGCATCCCTCTCTCTTCCAATTCAGAGAGGGAATCTCTCTGTACAAACCAGCAGATTTCATCTATTTGATACTGATTCGCCTTTATAAAATACTTTTTCTCAAAAGGCAGCTCATCGATACGATAACTCATGACTGGGATACTGTTTGGTGGATGAGAACCCCAGATAGGTATAAAATCGTGGGCTCTTATCCCCACCCAGCATATATCCTGATCTATTTCTTCCTCCAGGATGATTGTTATATCCCAGTCAGGAATGTAGAGAGAATGATTATCTTTTCTTACTGCTCCCACCACATTTTTGCAGCCAGTGATAATCGCAGCTTCCTTCCGAAGCGGCTTCTCAAATATATCCCTGGTTTTGCCGGAACACATAGATTGTCCCTTATCAATGATCAGCAGTTCATCACTGAACCGATAGATCTCATCCCTGCTATGAGAAACCATGATAACGGTTCCCCGATATTCCTCCAACATCTCAGATAATTCATGGGCAAGTCGGTCTTTCAGATGAACATCCAGGGCAGAAAACGGTTCATCCAGAAGAATTACATCCGGTTCATAGGCCATGATTCTGGCCAGAGCAACCCTTTGCTGCTGCCCTCCGGACAATTCCATGGGCAGCCTCTGATCCAGGCCTTTTAACTGAAATTTCTCCAGCATCCGATCGATAATTATTTTTTTTTCTTCTTTTCCCAACCGGATTCCTGCTCCGATGTTATCACGGACAGACATAGTTGGAAACAGGGCATAATTTTGAAACAGATAGCCGACCTTTCTCTTCTGAGGTTTTGGGTTTATTTTTCTTTCTGAATCAAAAAGGGTTCGGTCATCGAGACGGATTATTCCCTGATCCGGTGTTTCGATACCGGCGATGCATTTTAGCGTCATACTCTTCCCGCAGCCTGATGCCCCAAGAATACCTATTCTCTTTGAGGGAGATTTAAATACGATA
>CADBOX010000412.1 GCA_902796415.1 uncultured Lachnospiraceae bacterium | reverse complement strand
TAATATTGAAAATGAGAATCAGATAGAGAATGCTTCCTATTCCAATGTTGATAAAATTCTGAAAGATATGGCGAAGTACTGTCAGATCGCCATTGATTCAGATAATGATTTGATCGAGGATATCAAGCTTCAGATTCAGGATGTAAAAGAACATATCAAGACACTGAAGAAGCTCAAGGCGGCTAATGCTATGCAGCTGGACTCCAGACTGGTGGAGTACAAGAATGCCATTCCTGATCAGGCAGTAGAATTCCTGAATGCTGTTGTGGCGAAAGAGGGGACACCCTATGTGTGGGGGGCCTCCGGACCGAATGCTTTCGACTGCTCCGGATTAGTCAGTTACGGACTCAGGGAATGTAAGGCCGTCAATCCGGGATTCCGTTGGACATCTTACGATTTTGCCGGACATTTAAAATCCATCCCATTTGAGGAGGCTGTGCCCGGGGATCTTGTATGGAAACATGGGCATATCGCCATATATATCGATGAGAATACCGTGTTCGAAGCTCCTTATACCGGGGCCAGAATCCGGTTTACCTCCTGTAATGTGGCATCCAGATTCTCCAGGGTGCTCAGATGGTGGAGTGAAGAAGAATAAGGAAGAATAAGATAGAGGAGCTTTAGATGGGAACCATTAATGAAATTGCCAAAAACATGGAGAGCAACAATCAGCCTGCATTCATGGAGAATGACAGGGATAAGCTGATCGTACGTACCAGCGTTATCGGGATTGCGGCCAATGTGGCTCTTGCTGCATTTAAGGCATTTGTAGGGATAATCACCAATTCCATTGCCATCACTCTGGATGCGGTGAATAATATCTCGGATGCCGCTTCCTCAGTGATCACCATTATCGGTACCAAGCTGGCAGGTAAGGATCCGGATAAAAAACATCCCTTCGGTTATGGCCGGATTGAGTATCTGACCGCTATGATTATAGCTGCTATCGTACTATATGCAGGAGTAACTTCCCTGGTGGAATCGGTGAAGAAGATTCTTCATCCTGAGACTCCCAGCTATACCGGTGCATCCCTGATTATCGTGGCAGTGGCGGTTGTGGTAAAGATTATCTTAGGAAGATATGTGAAAGGGGTCGGGCAGAAAGTAGACTCGGATTCCCTGATCAATTCCGGTGAGGATGCCACGTTGGATTCCGTCATCTCGGCGTCCACCCTCGTCGCAGCCCTGATCTTCATGTTCACCCATGTATCTCTGGAATCCTGGTTGGGAGCAATCATCTCCGTCGTAATCATCAAATCAGGAATTGATATGATGCGGGAGACCATATCCCGTATCCTGGGGGAAGGTGTGGATGCGGAACTGGCCAGAGAGATCCGTAATACAGTTTTGGAATTCCCTGCAGTCTATGGAGTATATGACCTGGTTATCACAGATTACGGTCCGAATTATTATCATGGATCCCTGCATATTGAGATTCCGGATACCTGCACTGCAGATGAGATCGATGAATTGCTCCGACAGATTCAGATGAAGGTCTACGAGAAGAATAATGTTGTTCTGACCGCCATAGGTATCTATTCCATGAATACGAAGGATGACCTGGCCCATGAAATCCAGAAAAATGTATCGAAAATTGTGCTTGGTACCGAGTATGTACTTCAGATACATGGCTTCTATCTTGACGAGGAAAAGAAGACGATCCGATATGATGTGGTGGTAAGCTTTGACTCTCCGAACAGGGTAGAGACCTACCACAAAACCATAGAAGAAGTTCAGAAGGCATATCCGGATTATAAGATCTACGGAGCTCTGGATACAGATTTCAGCGAAGCCTGATAAATATATAGGTGTTAAAAAAAGTCACCCAATGATAACAAGAGCAAAAAGGCCATGTATATGCTTCCTGAGAAAGTGTTTTTCCACTTTCGAAGGAAACGTATACATGGCCTTTATTTGTGATAACTAATGGTTGTGACTTCTGCCCTTTTTCCCCTTTATTTAAACCTGCTCTTCTTGAAGAAATGATTGATGACTCCTCCCACTAACATGATAATGATACCGAAGAGGAGAACTCTCTTGGCAGCCTCCTGGGGAATCATGCTTTTGGATCCGATGGATTCCGAATAAAAGGTCAATTCATATTCGATTTCAACCGGATCTCCCATGGCGGTGGTATCAGCGATCACCGGGAAGGATTTGTCCATAAGGGGGATGGGAATCAGAAAACGGGAGTTGCCGCCATCCTCAGATAGATTATTATAGGTTTTTCCACCGACGATCATGTAGTCATAATAGGTAGAACTCCAGATTAATTCGGCATATGCTTTTCCCTTTTTCACCACCAGAAGGGTGGGAGAACTGATGCTTGCACGACCGCTGCCCCCTGTCATATTCAGCTCGATGGAGTATTCCCCGTCATCCGCGTCAAATGCCATGGCTTCTGCAGGCGTCAGGGGGGTGATCACATCGGACGATGAGTCAGGGACCGCTGTCTCTTTTTTGTCATCAGCCTGGTCTTTCATTGTCTCATAATACTTTATGGCTTTCTCGATTTTATCATAATCGGGTACATTATAAGGAAGGGCGTCTTTATCAAGAGTTCCTGCATCGAATAAAATTTCACGGTTGTACCATTTCTGCTTCCGGTTACTGAAGGCAGCACAATTGAATTTATGGTTAAGATAGGGAACCTCGATAGCAAATGTATAATAACCGGATTGCTTCTTGTATTTGATATACTCGGAGAGTTCCGCCTTGGCAGCATCCTCGGCAGTTCCCATATAGATGTAGTCATAACTGTAACTGGACATGGTCATGATGGCATCCATCTTACCGTCCTTCACATTAAGAACCGCTTTTTCGATGCGGAAGAAGGGGGAACTGCTGTTCACCTGAATCTCGTAGGATCCGTCGTTCAGGTCATAACCATAGATGGGGACCATACCATACTTCTCCACTTCTTTCTGTGCTGCCATATCCGAACTTCCTGCAACCTGATCAAATCCCGTTGCAGCCTGAACTTCCGACTGAAGTGATAAAGACAGGATAAGGACAGCAGCAAAAGACATTACTATCCGGACCGTTCTTTTAAAACTTATCATTTTTTTCTCCTTAATGCGCCTTGTAATTTTTAATAATCCATATTGCATTATAACATAAAACATGAATTATACTGAACTTTTTTTAAAAAAGAGTTTGACAAAGTTTCGGAAAATCCTATTTAAATCCTTGTAAGATTCGTGTATAATAGGTGAGTATCTTATGGAAAGAGTTATTATTATGAAGAATGAATTATATCTGGAGGTATTATGAAGGGAATATTATATGGTGTAGGTGTTGGCCCCGGAGATCCGGAACTTATCACATTAAAGGCGATCAATCTGATCAAAGAAAATGACGTGATCGCAGTGGCCGGAAAGGATGCCAAGGAGGCAGTTGCCTATAAGATCGTGCAGGGAACGGTACCTGAGATAGAGAACAAAACTTTGGTTCCGGTTTATATGCCCATGGTGATGGATAAGGATGAGCAGATCCGCAATCATCAAAAAGGGGCAAAAATGCTGGAGAAATATCTGGAAGAAGGGAAAAATGTGGTTTATATCACATTAGGCGATTCCACTGTCTACTGTACTTTTACCTATCTTCAGGATATCGTGGAAGCGGACGGATATGAAACCCGGCTTGTTCCGGGAATCACTTCATTTTGTGCTGCTGCAGCCAGGGTTAACAAACCCCTGTGTCTCTGGAATGAACTGCTCCATGTAGTTCCTGCAGCCCACACGATGGATACCCCGCTGGATCAGCCAGGCAACTATGTTCTGATGAAGTCAGGGAGTCATATGAAGGAGATAAAGGACTTACTCCGAGCCAGCGGAAGAGAGGTCAACATGGTGGAAAACTGTGGTATGCCTGATGAGAAGGTGTACATGAGTGTTGATGAGATTCCGGATGACGCAGGATATTTCTCTCTGATCATAGCCAAATAAAGCA
This sequence comes from uncultured Lachnospiraceae bacterium, assembly GCA_902796415.1. Taxonomy (GTDB): domain Bacteria; phylum Bacillota; class Clostridia; order Lachnospirales; family Lachnospiraceae; genus Anaerobutyricum. The sequence goes on along the minus strand of CADBOX010000412.1, from coordinate 2,692 downwards.
AATGACGGTGTAAAATGATTGAGATAAAAGATCTGACAAAAACATTTGATAAATTCACAGCGGTAGACCACTTGAATCTGAAGATTGAAACAGGAGAGTTTTTTGGATTGCTGGGGCCCAATGGGGCCGGGAAGACTACCACCATCAGTATGATGTCCACGGTTCTTCTGCCCACCGAGGGGGAGATACGACTGGATGGGAATCTGCTGAATCGTACTGCCTCCAAAGAGAAAAGAAAACTCAGTGTGATTACCCAGGAGTACTCTATGCGGCAGGATATGACCATGGATGAAGTGATGGAGTATCAAGGACGTCTGTATTTTCTCCCCAAGAAAGTCATCCGTGAGAGGACAGACCAGTGGCTGGAGTTCGCCGGACTGAAGGAGTATCGAAAGAGAGTTGTGCGTCACCTGTCCGGTGGTATGAAACGTAAACTTATGGTCTGCCGGGCCTTACTGATTGAGCCGGAGATCTTATTGCTGGATGAACCGACAGCAGGAATGGATGCAATCTCAAGACGTCAGATGTGGAACCTGTTAAGACAGCTGAATCAGAAGGGTCTTACCATTGTTCTGACTACACACTATATCGATGAAGCCCAGTCTCTCTGTGACAGGGTTGCCCTGATTAATAAAGGTAAGCTCAACACAGTGGATACCCCGGATCATCTGATCCGGGAACTGGGAGCCTTTGCTGTGGATGAGGTATCAGACGATAATCTGGTAAGTCGGTATTTTCATAATCATAGCGATGTGATCGCATACATGACAGATCATCCGGACGCGACCATGCGTGCCACAACCCTGGAGGATGTCTTCGTGGAACGAGTCGGCAATCGTTTGTCGAAGAAGTAGCGGGAGAGTAGTTATTATGGGTATTGTTACCGTTTTATGGGAAAAATGGATAGAGTTTAAGAGAGATTTCTATAAGATTACCATCGCAGCTATGATGTCGCCTCTGATGTATCTCATCATCTTCGGCATGGGGATTCAGACTACCTCCCATGGGGAACCATATCTGAATTATCTCATTCCCGGTATCGTAGCCATGTCTACCATGACGGGAAGCTTCAGTGCGGTGGCTCAGAACATGAGTGTGCAGAGATTGTATGAGAAAGCCCTGGATCAGGTTATGGTATCCCCCACACCTCTGTGGCAGTTTATCGTCGGTCAGATCATCGGAGGAAGTCTGCGTGGTATGTATGCTGCAGGAATCATCATGCTTCTGACAGCGCCGATCCGGACAGGACTGATATTCAACGGATTATCCTTATTTATCATGTTTTTAAATGGTACCGTATTTTCCACACTCGCACTGGTATTGTCCTTCCTGGCCAAAAGTTACACGGATGCCCCCAGGTTTAATTCCTATATTATTATGCCTATGACATTCCTCTGTAATACTTTTTTCTCCACAGAGCAGATGCCAAATGGTTTTCGTCAGGTAATCGCAATATTGCCCCTCTCACAGGCCAGCAATATGATCCGTGCCATTTCAGCCGGAATGCATCCGGATGGAATCGGGTTCGTGATTCTCTTTGCATACCTGCTGATCTTTTCCACGATCTCATTTGTATTCATATACAAGAAGAAGAATCTTTAGCATTTGGCTGATGAATAATTGCATCGCCGATTATTAATATTAAACATACAGGGATATCGTATTTATTGGATTTTAGTACGATATCCTTTATTTTTTGAAGGAAAATGATTCAAATTGTTCATTTTCTCTTGAATCTGTCAGTTTTTTGGTGTAAGGTTGTAGTATTATCGAATAGAAATATAAAGGGGATAAAAATGGATAATTTAAGAGAAATCAAAGAAGGGAAACTATATTTTGACGGATGTGATATGACAGAGATTGCCCGTACTTACGGAACGCCTCTGTATGTTATGTCCTACAACGGAATCAGGGAACCTCTGGAAGAACTTCGCAGGGATTTTCTTGACAAATATCCCGGAGCCAGAGTTGCCTACGCCTCCAAGGCATTCTGCACCAAAGGTATGTATGAGATTCTGAAACAGATGGGGATTGACGTTGAAGTGGTTTCCGGCGGAGAACTGTATGTGGCAGAGCAGGTTGATTTTCCACCGGAGAAAGTGGAATTCAATGGCAACAATAAAACCCCTGCGGAAATCGACCAGGCTGTTCGATACGGAGTTGGAAGGATCATCCTGGATGGACTTCAGGAGATTCCACTTATCCTGGAAGCATGTAAAAAATATGACCGTAAGATGAAGATCACAGTCCGTATTACCCCCGGTGTGGCTGCCAGCACCCATGATTATATCGTGACCGGAAAATTGGATTCCAAGTTCGGCATTCCATTGGAGAAGGAAGTGTTGCTCCCGATTGTAAAACAGATCGTCGATTCAGAATACCTGGAATTCATGGGACTTCAGATGCACATCGGCTCCCAGCTCTTTGAGAACGATGCATTCCTTGACGGTCTGAATATCGTTATGGATTGGGTTGATATTCTGAAAAAAGAGTTGGATGTAGCAGTGAAAGAAGTGGATTTCGGAGGTGGTTTTGGGGCACGATATACTGACGAAGTGAGAAAACCATACCGATTCTTCCTGGATCCCCTGATGGATCTGATGAAAAAACGCTCAGAGGAGATAGGAATCCCCTGCCCGACGCCGGTTATTGAGCCGGGACGTTCCATCGTTGCGGAGGCCGGTCTTACCTT
>CADBOX010000411.1 GCA_902796415.1 uncultured Lachnospiraceae bacterium | reverse complement strand
TTCAAGTGGACGGCATCACAGCGGCCTATCCTTTGTATCATTAAGTGAATGGTTAAGAGAAAAGAGATCATCAGCACATTTGCTGAGAAAGAAAAGGGATGTCAGGAACATCCCTTTTTCATTGTCATCATTTGTTGATTTATGACACAGAATCAACAACTCAATGTTGACAAATCACGGGATGGAGTGTATCATTTTACATTGGTTAGTTATATACCAAAGCTATGAAGAAAGGAATACATATGAATGTCGCAGTAGTGCTAGCGGGTGGGGTAGGCAGCCGTATGGGTGCCGATATCCCGAAGCAGTATATCGAGATAAAAGGAAAACCAATCATCGCCTATACATTACAGCGGTTTCAGGATTCTCCTTCCATCGATTATATCGAGGTGGTATGCGCCCAGGAGTGGAAAGACCATGTGCGTGAGATAGGGGAACGTTATGGGATCGATAAACTACGATGGATCACCATAGGCGGGGCTACCTGCCAGGATTCCATCCGAAACGGAATCTTTGCCTTAAAGGATGAACTGTCGGATGACGATATCTTTCTGATCCATATGAGTGTGAGCCCGATGGTCTCCCAGGAGAATATACGTACCGGGATTGAGACCTGCAAGGAGAAGGGAAATGCTTTCGCTGCTCTCCCCTGTCTCTTCTGTATGTGTAAGAAAGTGAATGATGAGTGGTCCGATCAGAACGCTTATAAAGAAGATTATGTTCAGCTGAACATGCCCTGGATCATGAAGTACGGAACAATCTGTCAGCTTTATGAGGAAGCCTTGAAGAACGGAAAAGGAGCACAGGTCAGGGACTACCTGCCCAGCCTGATGTTCGCCTCCGGTATGAAAGCCTATTTCTACCCGGATAATGATGAAAACAGACTAAAGATTACCACAAAAGGTGACCTTGATATGCTTGAGGCATATCTTTTATTAGAAGAGCGCAGAGGCGCGGAAAGGTAAATGATTATGGGAAAATATGTTGCAAGTATTGATGCCGGCACCATGGGTGTGCGCTGCGCGATTTTTGATCTGAACGGAAAACAGGTATCTTCAGACTATCATGAAACACCGACTTTTTATCCGAGGCCGGGCTGGGTAGAGCAGAGTGCCTATGATGTGATCGAGCTTGCCTACAAAGCGGTTCGCGGAGCGATCGCCAGGGGCAATATCGATGCAGGTGAAATCAGTTCTCTCAGCTTTACCAACCAGAGAACCACCATGGTTCCCATTGACAGGGAAGGAAATTTCCTTACCAACATGCTGATCTGGCAGGACCTCCGCGGTGCTGAGATCTTCCCCTGGGCAAGAGAGCAGCTGGCCAAGCATGGTATGACAGAGCTGGACCTTTATAACCGCTGTGGTCATCCCCTGGGTGCTGTGCAGTGCGGATCCCGTGCTTTCTGGCTGAAAGAAAAGATGCCTGACATCTATGAGAAGACTTATAAGATGGTAACTCCTCATGCTATGCTGGCCCATGCATTTGGTGCGGACGAATGGATTGAGGAAGAGAGTGATAACAACTGGTGGCTGGTAACAAACGGCGATACCTTCCAGTTTGATCCGGAATTATGTGATATCTTCGGTATGGATATCAACAAATATCCAAAGAGTGCAAAACCGGGTACCTATATCGGAACGGTACCTGCGGAAGTGGCTAAGAAAACCGGCCTGAAGGCGGGAACTCCTCTCTATGTAGGTTCCGGCGATCAGCAGTGTGGTGCTGCAGGTGTCGGTAACTCCGGTACACCCGGCCTTGGCTCCGTCTGCCTCGGTACAGCAGGACTATGCATCGGTTACTCTGCCACTCCGGTGCGTGACCCCAATGGCAAATGCCATGTACTTGGCCATCCGGCCGGTGGGTATACCATGGAAGGCCATGCTTCCGCCGCTGCATCTTCTTTCAGATGGCTCCGTAACTCCATCGCTCAGTTTGAGATGACAACTGCAGAGATTTCCGGTATGGATGTCTATGACATCATGTCCGCCACAGCCGGCCGTGCTTCCATCGGTTCCAAGGGAACCATGTTCCTGCCATGGCTTGCCGGTGCTGCATGTCCTCATTATGATGAGAATGCCAGAGGTGCTCTGATCGGTATGACTCTTGGTACCACCAAAGCTGAGATGCTTCGTGCCGCTATGGAAGGTATCTGTTTCGAGATGAGAGAGATGCTGGATGCATTAAAGGCTGCCGGATTCACGGATTTCAAAAAGCTCCGTATCACTGGTGGTGCTGCTCACTCCAAGCTGTGGAATGATATCCAGGCAAATATCTACGGCTGTACGGTAGAGACCGTCGAGGCTCCCGAGGCTACTGCTCTCGGCGCTGCCATGATCGGTGCTGTCGGTGCCGGACTGTTTAAGGATCTGGGTGAGGCTTCCGAGCATATGGTTCATGTTAAGGATGTCTATGAACCGGATGATAAGAAGATGGCTCAGTATAATGATGTTTTCGAAGTATGGCAGTCCTGCTATAACGGACTGGCAGGAGAAGCTTTCCCGAAGATTAAATCATATCAGGAAAAATATTCAGATTAATAAGGTTAATAAAGGCCGCAAATCAACAATTTCAACATCAGTTGATTTTGTTGATTTGTGATGCTATAATCTGTGTATCTGAAAGGAGGTACACAGATGGGTATTGCAGAGAATATAAAGAAACGTAGAATGGAACTGAATCTCTC
>CADBOX010000410.1 GCA_902796415.1 uncultured Lachnospiraceae bacterium | reverse complement strand
GTCCTGTAATGCTGTCAGTAAAGCAATCGATCCTCCCATAGAGCATCCATACACTGCATAGAGATGCCTGACATTATTATCCATAAGCCAATTAACAAGATCACCTGCTATTTGCTCTACGCTTGTAAAGTCACTGTCATTATCAAAATCGTATCCCGGTAATGCGGGTATTATCAAGCGATAATCGTTTCCCAAAAGCGGGATTACATACTCATAATAATCCCATTTGACAATTGACGGATGAATCAACATTATGACTCTTTCATTTTCTTTGCCAAACTCATGTATATTCATTTTCTCACACTTTCCGTATTCATTGCTGTCAAATCTGATTAAGCATCCCGATCAATCCGAACATCGCAAGTCCCAGGCTTGGCATGATGATTCCCGGCAAATCCTGAAATCTGACCGGATTGATCTTTCGACAGACTGTACCGATAATCAGAAAGACAACCGGATTTAAAATCACACACACTGTAGGCACATCCAGAGCACCGTTCAAAATGGCTATGACCACAGTGACCGCAGGTACCATCGAACTGATATATCCGGTGAAGAACGTCGGAGTGATCTGTTTATATATCTTCTCAAGAATGTCATCTGCGACTTCTAACGAACCATGTATCAATGCACCCTTATATATCAGTGCCTGTAGACAAAGTAACGCATGTATGAACACGCCTGCAACCACGCCGAAATATCCAAACCCGAGTGTCAGATAACCTAACACCGGATGAGTTTCGGCTATCTGCATCCCGATGGACTAGAAACCCAGTCCTACCATCGCATCCCCGATCATTGCAAGCGCGATTGACAAACCAAATCGCCAATCAGCCATTTTGTTCCAGTTGCTGTCAATATTCTTCGATGTTCCGAGTTTTTCGTTGCCCGCCCCCTTCAGATCAAAGAGGATATCTCCTGTACAGCAGAGCAAGCCTCCGATCAATCCTAAACACGAAAAAACTAAATACATAATTCCATGCCTCCTCTTTTCTATCGCAGCGCCTTAAAGTATTCCTGCCGCACGGCTCGAGCTTCAGGAACAAATTCCATAGCTCCCCAACAGTGCATCATGCCTTTCCCGATATGAGTATTAAGTTTCACACCGTATTTCTTGCATACCGATTGAAAATCCTTCAGATACGCAATCATAACTTCTCTTGTTCCATAAAAGATGTCTATCTCCGGAAATCCAGTGAGATCATAAATCATAGGGCTAAGCAGATACACCTCATCCCTTGTGGCAAGAACAGGTGCGATATTGTCAAAAAAGCCGGGTGGAATCATGACATCTGACTTACTGCGCCTGTCCATCTCTAATCTCTGGGACTCACTTGGCGGTACCTGAAGACCAGGTGACTGAAGCACTAGTTTCCCCGGAAGTGGAACCTCCGGACACTTGCTCTTTATATAAACGCATAGAGATAAAGCCTGTCCACCGCCTGATGATGTTCCGAAAAACCGAACATCATCGGATCCAAACCTGTCCAGTATCGCCTGATACACCTTCAGTGTGCTCTGTAATGTCTCAACCAGTCTATGCTCGGGCGCCATCGGATATAGTGGGAACCATACTTCTGCTTCGCTATTCTCTGCCATTTGCCCACACAGAATGATATCACCGGGATCCGGCGGGAGGATGTACCCACCGCCGAAGAGGTAAAGCACAGCTCGCTTCGGCGTGGCATCCTTCTTCCTGACCACGTAGCATTCTGTACCATCGATAACTCTTCTCTCAATATCGAAGTCTCCCATCTTCTTATAGGGTATCTTTAGGGGTTTTTTCTGTTTTTCCTTGTATTTTTCAAGCAGCTTCTGAAAATCCTCCCCCTGCTTATCCAACATCTTATTTACACCGATAAGTCTAAAGAGTCCGCTTATCATCTTTGCGCGAAAACTTGACATTTTTCACCTCCTGAAATCTCGTGGCATCTACGGTATTTTAAAGAAAAAACAAACCATCCGAGTAGATGGGCACCTGGAATGATTTATGATATAGTTTCCACATAAACGATGGCATTCCTGAACATTTCATACTATCGCCCCTATGTTAGTTGCATCTCCCAATAGTTAGCAACTGCTAACCATAGGGTATAATACCCCATTTCTCTTGATTTGTCAATAGAATCCAAGATAAAAAGGGGGCTCTCAGTCACATGCTGAAAGCCCTTTGATTATGAAAAATCAACTTAAGTT
>CADBOX010000409.1 GCA_902796415.1 uncultured Lachnospiraceae bacterium | reverse complement strand
TGCCGACACCATCTTCCAGTTCAAACACTCTTGTCGGCTTTATGTATTTTTCCTTAACATCAATACTACGCACTCCACATGTTCCGTTCCCGGGAACATATCCACCGGTTGTATCTTCCTGACCTTATATCCTTTCTTCCCGAACACTTCCAGGTCCCTCTTTAGTGTGACGGGATTGCAGGAGATGTACACGATTCTTTCGGGGCCAAGCCTGACCACGGAATCGATAAATCGGGCATCGCTACCTGCCCTGGGGGGATCCATGAATACGACATCGGCATGCTGTTTCTGGATTGCCATCTTTTTCATATGTGCTCCGGCATCGGCTTTGACAAAGCGAACATTCCTGATCCGGTTATTTTTGGCATTGGCGAAAGCATCTCTTACCGCTTCTTCGTTTAACTCGATACTGATCACTTCTTTGGCATGATCGCTGGCCACCATACCGATAGTCCCAATCCCGCTGTAGGCATCGATGACCGTTTCTTTGCCGCTCAGCCGGGCATACTCCACAGCTTTTGCATATAAGACTTCCGTCTGAACAGAGTTTACCTGATAAAATGACTTGGGGGAGATCCGAAACCTCTTCCCGCATAAAATATCTTCTATATAGCCTTTTCCGTATAGAACCTGCTGCTTCTCTCCTAAAACCATGCTGGTGCCCCGGTTGTTCACGTTGGCTACGATACTGGTAATCTCCGGATGCAGTTTTCTGAGCGCTTTTACAAAATTATGTTTGGATGGAAATACTGGGGAGGCCACCACCAGCACCACAAGGATCTGTCCTGTGAGATGTCCTGTCCGGATGAGGATATGACGCAGAAATCCTGTCCCTCTGTCTTCGTTATACGCCTTCATTTTGAAGGATTTCATAAGGGAAGCGACGGATGCACAGATCTCATCCGCTTTCTCATTTTCGATCAGGCAGTGATCCACCGGAATTACCCTGTGAGAGTTTTCTGCATAGATACCGGTATATCCGTTTCCTTTGGAATCCGCACATACCACATGGTGTACTTTATTTCTGTAATGATACGGATCTTCCATTCCTATGATAGGATTCACTTTGCCGAATGAACATAAAAGGCGGTCCACATATCTCTGCTTGAGCTTTAATTGTTCCTCATAGGGAAGATTAATATTCTGACAACCACCACATTTTTTGTTATAGGGGCATTTCATCTGAAGCTTCCTTTCTCATAATGATTTCTTTCTAGAAAATACCATATCATCATCAGTAAGAGAAAACAATAGATTATTTTCTTGCAAGACCTGACACCCTGTTGTATAATTGCGATAATTTCTTAAAGCAGACAAAGGATACAAAAAGCGATGACCAGACAATCCGAAAAATCGGCAATCACTAAAAAAAGAATCATGGATGCTTTCTGGCAGCTGGCTCAGTCTCATGGGCTTCTTCACGTTACAGTCAGTGAGCTGATGAATCTGGTCGGACACAACCGGGGAACTTTCTATGTATATTTCTCGGACCTCAATGATCTGATCCAACAGTCTGAGGAGGAAATCCTTAATGACATAAAAGAAGAATTATTTCAGGAATATGACAAACCTGCAGATGATCCCCATACTCTGTTTTTTCAGAGGCTGATTTATGTCGTTACCAAGCATGAGGATAAGATCTTTACTCTGCTCGGCTCCAACGGCGACCCCACTTTCACCAAAAAGATCTGGGAAAATGCCGGGATATTTTTCAGACATTTTATCGGATCGGATGTCATATCCAAAGAGCAGGATTACATTGCAGCCTACACCATCTCTGCCCTGATCGGTACCCTGACCTATTGGTATGAGCATGGGAAGAAGGTAGATCTGCATGACACGCTGATGACCATAGAGAAACTCTATGTCCATGGAGTAGATTCATTAATCAACCACTCATAGACACGAAAAAAAAGGCAGAGCACATTACGTGTTCTGCCTTTGATCGTTTCATATTATCCGTGAAGGAACAATACCACCAAGACCACCAGGATTCCGATGCTTACAAGGAACAGGCCAAAAGAAAGGCTTCCTGCAAACATTTTCTCCACAAGACCTGTGACAGCCATCTTTGTCTTGAAATTGGCATTGAAGATCCTCCCTTTCTTTCCTGTCTGCCGATAGATGGTCTTACGCAGCAATACAATCCACAAGTCCAGGAAAGAATCAAGGAACCGGCACAGGATTCCGAAAAAACCCGGTAAGATCATCAAGAGTACCGGTCGGTATACCACATTTTCCAGGTTCATCCAGACAGGCCAACGGTCCACATACATTGGGATCGCCTTAGGATTATCCTTATCCTTTTTCATCAGAACCGTCCTGACAAATAAGAAATAGATGAGAAGGCCGATGAGGATGGAGCTGAACGCTCCTTCCAGATTAGATGCTGAGAAATAAGCCACCTTCTCTGCAGGTGCCTGACAGTTCATAAATCCAACTCCCAGATCAGCCAGAGGATCCATCACCCTCCCGGGGAAGAATCCCATGACAGGGAGCAGAATGGCTGACACGAGAATCGCCATCTTGCTCTCCGGATTCCAGTAACATGTGTTTCTGTCATACTCTCTTTGCAGTGCAGCATCCGTGTTTTTCTCCAAAAAGAGGGCGATAAACAGCTTCATCATATAGGCCACAGTCATACCACCACTGATCAGGAAGATCCATTCCGTACTTTTCCAGAAAGAATAAGAACCAACAAGAGAATTTGTTGCAGGTTCCTGAAACAGGCTCATGTACTCCAGAATACTTTCATGAAGCAGGGTTTTGGAGACGTAGCCATTCCAGAGGGGAATTCCTCCGATACCCAGGGCTCCCATGAGAAATGCAGCGCAAAGAAGTGGTTTCTTCCTTCCAAACCCACGGATATCATTCAGGTTCAATTTGTGGGTATTCATGAACACAACACCTGCTGTCATAAACAGGACCAGCTTGATCAGAGAATGGTTCACCATATGTAATAAGGTTCCCCTTGCCGCCAGAGCTGCTTCCTCACCCAGAAGACTGATCATTCCCGTACCGATCAGAATAAATCCGATCTGTGACATGGAGGAACAGGCCAGCACTCTTTTCATATCTACAGAGAACAGTGCCAGCAGGGCTCCCAGAAACATGGTCAGAATTCCCAGAATCACGATGACATAGCCCCAGTATGGCTGATAACGGAAGAGATTGCAGGTTACTGCCAGGATGCCGAAGATACCCGATTTTGTCAGGATACCGGACAATAAGGCACTGGCAGGTGCAGGAGCCACAGGATGTGCGGCCGGTAGCCAGATATGAAGGGGAAACATACCTGCTTTGGCGCCAAACCCAAGGACCAGTAATCCTCCGATGAGATACTGCCTGGTCACGTTGAGCCTTCCTGTCTCTATGGCAGAAGATAAAGCATCTCCCAATTGGCTCATGGTCAGAGTTCCCGCGGCATCATACAGGAGAAACAGTCCCATCAGCATGACCAATCCTCCGATAATTGCTACTCCCATATAGGTACCGGCAGCCCGCAGAGCAGATACATTCTCTTCCTGTGCCACCCATACATAGGAGGTCAGAGACATTATCTCAAAAAAGATAAATGTGGTAAAGAGATCTGCCGACAGGAAGACGCCCATGGTAGCTCCGAAGGTGAGCAGGGTAAACAGGTAATATCGGTTTCTGTTGCGGTGATGCCTGAAATATTCCCTGGAGAAAACAGTGGTCATGGTCCACATAAAAGCGGCGATAAATCCGTAGAGCAGACGGAACCCGTCCAGCTCAAGATGGATACCCATCATACAGAATTTATCCCAGGAGAAGTATAAGGGATCAGGATCCCGGAACTTCTGCACAAGCAGCATAATCATGATGAGGCATTCAAGAATCACCACAAAATCCGCAAACAGGTTTCTGATTTCTTTATTCTTTCTTCCGATCAGGTAGGAGAGCGATGCTCCGGCCATGGGCCAGAAAACCAGGCAGAAGAGAATGATACTTCCTTCCATATCAGATTCCCCCCTTCGCGATCAGTTCCAGAAATGACAAAAGTGGACCGGAACATATTCCAAACACAAGAATAACAATACTGAAAACAATTATGGGCAGCTTCATCCTCCAGCTGGGGTCTTCGCAATCCTTTATGCTCTCATAATCAAAATCTTTGCCCGGGAAGAAGACCCGGACCACGATGGTCAACATGTAGATTGCCGTCAGCAAAGCAGAGAAGAGCAGTACAGCGATACCGGCGGTACCGATTCTCCCCCCGTAGACCAAAGCCGCCTGGGCGATATTCCATTTGCTGATAAATCCGGCAAAGAGGGGAATACCCATCAAAGAGAATGACGCTATGGTAAAACAGGTAAAAGTAACCGGCATCCTGTGCCCCAGTCCATCCAGCTCATAGATATAGTGCCTGTCTGTCTTATGCATGACAGCTCCTGCACAGAAGAAAGCAGTGATCTTGGTAAAGGCATGAAATACAAGGTGAGATAGAGCCGCCACAAGGCCTGCCGGGCACATCATAACAGCACCCAGGAGGATGTAGGACAAATTGCTCACCGTGGAGTAAGCCAGTCTTCTCTTAAAATGAATCTCTTTCACAGCCATGGAAGACCCATGAATGATGGTCACCATGACAAAGGCAGCTGCCACTTTCTGAGCCCAGCTCCCTTTCAGCATGTCGGTCCCGTAACAATAATAAGTCAAACGCAGTATGGAGAAAGCTCCTGCTTTGACAACCGCTACGGCATGGAGCAAGGCAGTGACGGGAGTTGGAGCCACAGAGGCCTTTGGCAGCCAGCGATGAAGGGGAAACAGTGCCGCTTTCACGCCAAATCCAAAGAAACACAACACATAAACAAGCAGGAGAAGATTAATGTTCTCCGTCCTTGCAGAATCGAGAAAACCCCCGAACTGGAATATACCGTTTCCAGCTCTCATAACCATAAAAATCATACCCAGAAATGCGCAGGTCGCACCTCCGATGGAATAGATCAGGTAGTAAATCGCCGCATTTCTTGACTCTCTGTCTTTGTAATGGAGGACCAATGGAAATGTAACCAGAGTCATCAGTTCATAGAAAATATACAGAGTTACAATGTTACCTGCCATGGCGATGGCAGCCGTAACACCATAGGTCATCGTGTAAAAACCGAAGAAAGATCTCTGGTTCCTATCACGTTCCATATATTCAAAGGCATAGAGTGTAGCAAAGGGCCATAAAAATGAAATCAGGCCAAGGAAAACCATGCCCATACCATCCAGGCGGAAATAGATATTCAGCCAGCTGGTCAGGGAAAAGATCTCGATTCCATTTCTCCCTACATGTCTGATGAGAATCATCCATATGATAAGGGAATTCAGAATCACAATCAATTCTGTCAGTTTCTTATAATAATCCTGGTTTTCAATCCCACGCAAAACCATTAATCCGACGCCATAAAGGATAGGGAGAAAAACAGGAACGATCATTATACTCTCTTTCATTGCAATCCCCCCTATAATAATGACTCAGACAGGATACGGACCGAATCCAGTATCATTCCCGGAAAGATTCCCAGTATCACTGCCAGGGCAGTCAAAAGAACCATAGGAACCAGCATAAGCCATGATGGTTCTTTTTTTTCTGATTTACTGTAATTATAAAATACTCCCGGGAAGAATCCGTTCATTGTCACAGGAAGCAGATATCCTGCAGTCAGCAGGGCACTGACCAACAATACCACAGGCCCGATCCAGGAGAAAACTCCCACCTCTGATTCAAGAGCACCTGCGCAGAGATTCCATTTGCTCAAAAATCCACTGGTAGGGGGAATCCCGATCAGGGTGACAGAAACCAGGGTAAAGCACCAGATGGTCACCGGCATACTCTTCCCGATTCCCCGGAGTTGATTGATACGGGTTTTCCCTGTCTGGTGAATGATTGCCCCGACATTTAAGAACAAGGTATCCTTGACCAGAGAATGGAAAACCACATGGAGGATTGCTCCCACGAAAGCCACCCTGTTAAACAGGGACAGACCGAACAGAATATAGGAAACCTGACTGACAGTAGAATACGCCAGTCTTCTTTTCATCACCGGTTCCCGGTATGCCATCATGGATCCCATAAACACAGTGATCAAGGACAAAAGAATCCACAGATATTGTACCCAACTGCCACGAAGAGATTCCGGTCCTGCCACATAGTAAACACTTCGGAGAATCCCTAATACTCCCATCTTGGTGATGATACCTGACAGGACTGCACTGGCAGGAGCCGGAGCTACCGGATGAGCAGCCGGCAGCCAGGAGTGCATGGGAAACATACCGGCTTTGGTCCCAAATCCCAGAATCATCAGAAATACAGCCGTCAGATATAACTGTCCATGACCTTGCACGGCAGAGGCGTCCAGGATGCCACCTGCCCGAAAATTGCCAAGTCCTCCGTATTGCGATAGGATAAATATCCCGAATAAAGCGGCGAATCCGCCTGCCACGGAGTAAAACAGATATTTTAAGGCTGCCATGATCGCCTGATGGGTAAGATCATGGAGAATCAAAGGTACACTGGTAAGAGTCATCAGCTCAAAAAACAGGTAATATGTCACCAGGTTGCCTGCAAAGCAAAGGCCTATAAGAATACCTTCCACCATGAGGTACCAGCCGAAGAAGAACATCTCATGCGAATCTCCGGACATATAGTCAAGAGCATAGATACTTACCAGAGTGAAAACCATCAGAATCAGACCGGCAAATATTCTCCCGGTCAGGTCTATCCGGAAGTAGACAGGAAGTGTCTCAGTCAGTTTCCAGAGCATCAATTCATGCTCTGTCAGGAAACAAGGTATCATAGAGAGGCACTCTGCCACAGCGATGAATACGATATATATATTTTTTTTCTTTTGATCGACCTCTCTTCTTCCCAGGAGAAAGGACAGGAGCCCTCCCAGAATCGGAAGCAACACAGGTACGATCAGCCAGATATTTTGTTCCATATCTATAACCTCTTTCTCAATCAGAACCATCCGGATCCTAGAACATGGAAAGTCCTTTCATGAGCAGATCCACCACATGAGTTGAAAACATACCAAGGAACAGGTTCAACCCAATCAATGCGATGGACACAAATCCGTTGGTTTTGGTGTAGGGAGATCTTTCCTCCAGGAAATAGTGTCCCCGCACGGATTCCCCTTTCTGGGGAAGCGCATAGATATTTACCACCATACGGAGGAAATAAGTAGCATTCAGGGTCGTACTGATTACAAGAGCCGCCCAGGTAAAGTACATCTTGGTAGAACTTTCCAGGGCTGCAGATGCAAAGAAGGCTTTCGATACGAAACCTGAAAGCATGGGGAAACCTACCATGGACAAAGATCCCACCAGGAAGGTAAATCCGGCCAGTTTATTCCGGTATCCTACTCCCCGCAGGCTGTCATAATCCGTCTTACCCTCCACAGCTTCATACAAGGAAGCCACGCTCAGGAAAAGCATTGCCTTGGTCGCCGCATGGGTCAGGATGTGAAACAGAGATGCCACCATCCCTGCTTCCGTGCCAAGGCCTATACCCATATAGATATAACCAATCTGGGCGACGGAGGAACAGGCGATCATACGACGGGCATCTCTCTGCCGGATGGCATCGATGGAGCCCATGATCATGGCTATGATCCCAAACACAAACAGGATATCAAGGATGTGGGTTTGAAAAAGGTTCTTAAAACCAATTACACGATAAAATATCTTGATCAGCAGAATAATGTATCCTTTGGAAACCAGACTGGACAGGATGGCGCTGGCTGCCGGAGTGGCATATCCGTAGGTATCCGGAATCCAGGAGTGGAAAGGATAGAGTCCGCTTTTGATACCAAGGCCGATAGAAATCAGGCCGATAACCAGTAAAAAAGGAGTCATGTAAACCCCTGTAGAGATGATATGCTCCACTTCTTCTCTGGCCGGTACCATGAGGAGCTGTCCGGTAATATCATAAAGGAGACTGATACCGATCAGAAACAAGCCGGAACCGATCTGACTCATGACAAAATAC
>CADBOX010000408.1 GCA_902796415.1 uncultured Lachnospiraceae bacterium | reverse complement strand
TCTATCTATTGATGATACAAATATAGCAGATATCGAATTAAGGACGGTCGCTTTTCAAGCGACATTATTATTCTCATTCACTTCAGACTCCTATCATTCTTATCGCATAACAATGTAAGAAGCAGAAAAAGAATCGGCAGAAGAATAAGCACATAAATACCCACTCTCTGCCGTTTTATTTATCTGTAGCTCCTGTTAAATAACTTTGCGCGACAAACTGGAATTCTTACATAACCATCAATAATGTCCCGGCTCCGATCAGAATGCAGCCAATCGCTGACTTTACAGTAAATTCTTCATGCAGAAAAACAAACGCCAAAACCAGTGTGATAACTACAGACAGCTTATCAATCGGGACAACTTTGGAAGCATCTCCCATCTGCAAAGCCTTGTAATAGCATAGCCATGAAGCTCCCGTCGCAAGGCCGGATAAGATCAGGAAAATCCAACTCTTCTGACTGATTGACCTGATACCATCCTGCTGATGCGTAATATATACCATCCCCCATGCCATTATAACAACAACCATAGTGCGGATAGCCGTGGCAAGATTGGATCCGATACCTTCAATTCCTACTTTTGCCAATATTGATGTCAGTGCGGCAAAAACCGCTGAACCCAGTGCTAACCAAAACCACATCACTATACCTCCATTACATCCTGGTTTACAGTGCTGCTCCAAACCGAATTAACTTTTCAACCAGAGCATTCTCTGTCCCGGAAGGTGCATATTCATATATGCCCAAGCCCACCAATCTGTCAGAAGCAACAGTAAGAATATCGTACACTTCTTTGCCAGACAGACCGTTAACGACCGGCAGAGGTGTGTTTGGGAAATCCCGAGGATCTATGACGTCCAGATCAAGATGTACGTAGATATGCTTCGAATGTATTCCTTCTATTATTCTGTGTATCAGATTTCGATCAGAGTGGATATCCTGAACCGAATATACTGCCATGCCGGTCTCTTTTATAAATGTGCTTTCTGCTTCGTCAAAATCTCTGCCGCCTATGTGTATGATCTGAGATATGCTCAAAGGGCACCGATTTTTCAGAAGCCCGAAACATTGATCATCCATGACAGACCGTAAAGGCATTCCATAAAAGAGCGAAGAAGCGGATTCACCCGGCGTATTCAGATCACCGTGCGCATCAAGCCATATTACAGTGAGATCGCTTTGGTATTTTTCACTGAAGTAAACAATGACAGGAACGTCCGCATCACAACCTCCTCCCAGAACAAATACCTTGTCCGGTGTCTCTTTCCGCAGACGCTCGTAAGCTGACTGCATCTGTCTGCGAAGGACAGTGTATCCAAGAATGCCGTTTTTCTTTACTTCCATTTCGCTTTTATCGGTGTCAACCGGCAGAATCACGTAATCCAGCCCGGCAAGATACATTTTTGTTATTTCTTTTGCTCCGTCAAGAGTGACAGGATCTGCCCCGCCCTGCCACTGACCGTTCACTAATATTTTTTTCACTTTATCCCTCTACAAACTCCGAGTTGTCAGTCTTAATAATAATATGCTTTTATTCTATCACTTATCTATCCTTATTGGTTACCTTTTTTTCTCTTGCTCTTTGTTCATGACGTTACCTTTTTATACACTTGATAGTCATACCCCAACCTTTCACTGCAATAATCGCATTTATCTTTGAAATACTGGTCTATATCGACTCTCCGGATGATGTAATCCGGAAGATTATAGAATGCATTGGCACATCTTCCACATAAGCACAGTTCCATTGGCTTTTCATATGATTTTAACGAGCTCTTTCTTCTGGGGAAGACCTTTACTTGTGTAGCTGCATTGACTGGTAACGGGGCATTCCGAATGTTGTAACTCAACGATGTATTAAACATATTCCAAACTCCTCCTCTCTGAATTTAGAAAAGGCGGAACATTGTATGCGTCCCGCCCTAATCATCTTCCATAAATGGAATGATGTTATTGATTTATAGTTCCTACCTTGCCATTACCGGTGGGGAAGGTTGTTTCAAATGAACTGAGACTGTTTCCGCAAGACTCTTTGCCGGATCCAGGATCCGATCTACTGCGAGATCCGCTTCTCCCATCTCCTTAAACAGGTCTTTGGCAAAATCCGTCATGCTCATCCCAAAGTACTCAATTGCCGGAGAACCATCCGCTGCATTTAACGCCAAAGGAAGGTGCCTTTTATTCAGGAAAGCAATATAGGACTTGCCCTCATCAGCTTCAAAGACATGGAGCCTGGGTACGAGCAGGATCTTTTCCTGCTGACCTTCTTTCTCCCATGTTCCTGGAATCCGAAAACAGAACTGACCCCGTTCAGTAAACCGGTCTCTCATTTCCTGGGAGACACAGGATTGTTCAACCAGAGTCTCCTTGTTAATGGAAACGGCTATGTAGTTGGGATCATTTTTCAGGTCGTAAAAAAAAGAGGATGAGCTGGACTTTAATTCCTGCATTTTTTCATGCATCAGATTTTCTATCTCTCCTTTCTCCTTCCCTGTATACTTCTCATTTGCTTTTACGATCTCCTCATCTGCAGTGTTAAGATAAGCTT
>CADBOX010000407.1 GCA_902796415.1 uncultured Lachnospiraceae bacterium | reverse complement strand
CCCGTCCAGAAAATAGTAGATATTACGGGTCTTTCCAAATCATACATCAACAAACTGCGAAACCTAAAAGGGCAGCCTGTCCAGCCTGCCCGATCTGTGATTCTGAACATTGGACTCGCCCTTGATCTTTCATACGACGAGATGAACAGCCTGCTAAAATCAGCCAGATACCAGGAGTTATATGCCCGGAATACCGTGGATTCTGTCATTATCTGGGGTCTTCTTCATGTCCTTTCAGGAGATCAGATACGCTGCAAGCTTTCAGATATGGGGATTGGCAAGGATATCTTGCGACAGGATTAGGCTATGAACGCAATTCCGCAAATTCCTAAATACTTAAACCTTCTGGAAGACCAGTATGAGATCATTGAGGATCTGACCCCGCACAAGGGGCAAGGCAGCAAGACATATCTTGCGTTCTTTTCTTCAGATATTTCATGTACCAGAGTCATTTTGAAAGAACTGGATGAAAAGCGTACAGACCTATACGAGAGATTGTTATGCATGTGGAATCCTTATACGGCAAACACCCTGTTCATTCATAAACTGCCTTCCGGCATTGGTTCCAGCGCCCCTGTATCCATAGCTGCCATTGAATATGCCGGGGATATATCTCTTGCCCAATATATAATTGACAGAGGGCCGTTATCAGAAGATGCCGCTTTGAATGTATGTATCCAGCTTAGCAGGGCTCTCTCCCGGATTCATTCCTGTGGGATTGTCCACCGGGATATCAAACCAGAGAATATTATTATCCCTGATCCAGCAGATCTCTCTGTAAAACTTATCGATTTTGGAAGTGCAACAATCCGCCCTCAGCGCCGATACATGGAAACGAATAATCAAACACAACCGCTTTTTGGCGATACGACAGTAGTAGGAACAATCGGTTATCAGTCTCCGGAAAGCCTTTCAGACCGCACAACCAACAGATCTGATATCTATTCCATAGGCTGTTTGTTAAATTTCATGCTAAACGGTTCTGAGCCTGGTTCTGTAAGATATCACGGAAAGCGGAACATACGCTACATTTTGAGGAAGAGCATAAACGCAGATCCTTCAATGAGATTCCGAAGCGTAGATGAACTGGAAAGGATATGCAGACACGAACGTAGAGATACTTTTTTTTACCGTTTACCTCTACTCCTGTCAATTCCAGGATTTCGCAGTCATACGCGGTGGAAATCAGTTGTTGCATGCTTATATTACATTCTGATGGCGTATGAACTGATTGTACTTCTTCTGAAATACCCATTCCACAATTTCATAATAACGGCAGTTTTTTGGTTAATGATACCATTGATTCTGATCGGCAATCTTGGATATCTATGTGAATGCCTTCCTTACAATATCCTTCTGAATAACAGAGTATTCATTTTATTCCGTGCCGTAGTTTTCCTGATCTGCCTTTTTGTCCCGCTGTTGTTTTATTGAAATAGCTTCATCTTTTGAAGGAAATGAATATGAACTCATTTGAAATATACCAAGCTGGTTTGGATCTGGAAAAAGACATTCAGCTCATTCTCCAAAACAAATCCATTCGAAAAAAAGAAAAAAGAAAGCTCCTCACGGCATTGCAGGAACAATCCTGCAATGCACATTTAAGGAGCCATGTTCAATATTATCTCGATCTGATTAAGGGAAACCCCTCAGAATGCCTGTTGACCGCACTATCTATATGCTCAGTGCTGGCTATTGTCTTATATGCTGTTTTCCGGTTAATGAAGGTTCTCTAGAGCCTGCTACATGAGGCTCAATAGTAGAAATCCTCGTTTCCCCATACCTGATTTCCATCACAGAACCATCTTCACCTTCAAAATGGTCATATGTGCGATACCTCTCTAAGTCCTGTTCCTACGCAGAACTTGAAGATCAGCTTTCCCAGTCAATATATCCGGCATCGACATACCCATAAACACCGTCCTGGTATGCTATGGCATATCCGTCCTGTCTCCAGTCAAGATTCACATAAATCTTGTCGCCATCCCAGAACTCATAATCAAACATGAATGATCCATCTGGCTCACTCTGAAAAACTAAGGCACCTTTAGAATCTGTCGTTGTCACTGACCTGTAGCCGTAATTGTCAAGGTCGAATCTATCATCAGACGATGACTTCTTCTGGACGTATGTACCATCATGCAGCTCTTCAAATCCTGTAATTTCATTAAGCAGCCGGCTGGAATCATAGCGAGAAGAAAGATCCGGAATTGTTGGCGGGTTTCCATCCCTGTCATAAGAGCCCTCATAGAGCTTCGTAACCGAAAAGCCATCCCCGGTCCATTCCGCAAAGCCAAGGCTAAGGTTCCCTTTATAGGCTTCTTCATAAAGGACACCCTCTATAAAACCATATAAATCACCCCTGGAGCCAGCAGAATCGCATCCAAAATCACCCATATGATAACAGCCATATCCGTCAGTCCCATAAATCCAGTATTCAGCCCAATGTTTACCCGTAACCTGTTGGACGATCAATTCATCCAGACCGTCCCCTGTAATATCAGAGAGAGTATATCCAATGGCACTGTAAAAGTCTTCCGTCAAATCCCCGCTGTTCAGCATTCCATTGTGACGGGCCATAGCATCAGCTACCGCCTTAGCATAAACATCGCCATATGAGACTTCTGCCTGCACAGATGCTGGAGCAACCAGCAAGGCACATGCGGCACACATTAAAGAGAACACTCTTCTAATCATTTTT
>CADBOX010000406.1 GCA_902796415.1 uncultured Lachnospiraceae bacterium | reverse complement strand
CCCTCCAACACATAAAATTCATTGAGGTATTCGTATACTTTGATGGGATCATGAATTCCTTCCTCCAGATGGGACTTGCACAGATTGATCCATTTGTTCCCAAACTCTGATTCCGGTTTCAGCAAAGGATAAAAACTTTTGCTGAAGCTGGACTTGCGTCCGGCAGTTTTTGTGCCGACAATCTGATCCAGATTGACACTCTGAATTCCCAATGAAAAACCGATGGAAGATTTTATCCCTGCATTTTCCAGAATCTCATCCAGAACAGCAGGGTGTCCGCCTTCTTTTTTTCCCATCTGTAACGCTTTTTCGTAATGTGATCTCGCTTCTGCGTAAAGAATACTCATCCGTTTCCTCCTGCTATATATGTAGGCCGACAGGTATGTCGACCGCATAATGGAATAGTCTTTCTTAGGAATGCTATATCATATTTTCCGGTAAAACACAAGAAATTAAGCGGATACGGGTAAAATAATACGAAAGAAAAGCATTTTTTTTATATTATAATACCCTAGTAATTCAAATCATCCTTCATTATAATAAAAAATAGATAATAAATAATTAGGGCACATGCCAGATCATTGCCGGATAGGACAGGAAATATGAAGAGAACGATAAATATTAAAGAGGGTTATCTCTATATACCCATTTACACAGGACAGGAGCATCACTTGCTGTCTTTTTATGTAAAAGATGAGAATACGGAAGCAGAAAAGGTTATGGAATTCAAGATTCCTGTGGACATGTCCAAGGAAGAAGAATATTACGGGGATTACTATGCAGAGATACCTGTGTGGAAATATCGCGGTAAAACCATGATCATCGAAGGAGAGTATCCTATGATCATGGGTATGAGGATACAAAACCGGAGAAAAAGACGTCAGTTCGTAACCAACAGACCAAGGATTCATTTCACCGCCAATCGCGGATGGACCAATGATCCCAACGGAATGGTTTATAAAGACGGACTCTACCATTTATATTTTCAGTATAATCCCTTTGATATACGGTGGGAGAATATGAGTTGGGGGCATGCCATAAGCAAGGATATGCTGCATTGGGCTCAGTTGGATACCGTCATGTTTCCCGATGAAGACGGCACCATGTATTCGGGTTGTGGTCTAATCAATGAGAGAGAACTACTGGGTTTTTCCAAAGATACCTTACTCTATTATTACACAGAAGCAGGTGGAACCAACCCCTGGAGTCAGGGCAAGGAATTCACTCAGAAGATTGCCTACAGCGACGATATGGGCGAGACATTCCAGAAGATTTCCCAACCTTGCATCGATACCATCTACAGGGAGAACCGGGATCCCAAGATATTCTGGCACCCTGAGACGGAAGCTTATATCATGGTATTATGGCTGAAGGGAAATGATTTTGGCATCTTTCGGTCTACCGATCTGAAAAACTGGGATATGACGCAGGAACTTTACCTGGAGGATGCATGGGAATGTCCGGATCTTTTTCTTCTGACCAATGCAGAAGGAGAGAAGAAGTGGTTTTTCTGGAGCGCTGACGGTTATTATTTTCCGGGTGATTTTGACGGATATCATTTTGAGAACAACGGGGAGAGACATAAGGCTTATATCTCAAAACTTCCCTATGCCGCCCAGACCTTCTCGGGTATCGAAGACAGAACCATTTCCATCCCCTGGCTGCGTCTGGAGAATGATGGAAGGCTCTACACCAGCGCCTACGGAATTCCTACCGAATTTTCCTACCGGGTGATCCGTGGACGTTATTTCCTTCTGCAGAGGCCGGTGAGAGAGTTCTATGAGCAGCTGGAACCGGTGGATCCCTGGAGGATCCGCAAAGAAGCAGGCAATATCTTTTACGAAAACAGGGATCACACGAAAGCTTTTGTCTCTTCCATGGAACTTTCTCGGGATCATGGGGATGTATTTTCGTGGCAGATCAATGGCTCAGTGGCTACCTATAATCCTCACAGTGGTATTTTTACACTCGACGGGGAAAAATTTCAGGCCGGGCTGGACCATCGCAAACTGGAGATCATCGTGGACGACAGGATTCTGGAGATTTTCTTTGAAGACGGTCTGAGCTTCGGAACCTTTGCTTTAAAAGAGAGGGAGATTTTCTTCTCCATGGAGGAAGACCAGGCAGAGTATATAGACTTCTTTGAAATTGATTGATTAAGATTATTGATAAAGATTAAAGAGCAGGCAGGTAGATATATGGCAACACTGAAAGATGTGGCAAGAGAAGCAGGGCTGGCGGTCAGTACCGTCTCCCGCATATTGAACAACCGCGGATACATCAGTCAAGATGCGCGAACCCGCGTGAATGAAGCCATGGAGAAATTGAATTATCAGCCGAATGAACTGGCCAGATCACTCCATCGCAACAAATCGAATCTGATCGGTCTGATTGTGCCCCACATAAAACATCCTTATTTTTCTGCTGTGATCAGTCAGGTGGAGGACCAGGCTTACCGAAAAGGATACAGGATTCTTCTCTGTAATTCTCAGACTATGAAGGAGAGGGAACAAGATTATATCGAAATCTGTCGAAGAAACAGGGTGGCAGGTATTATCATGTGCACGGGTCAGGATTCCCTGAAGGGATTTGAAGACCTTGGTGTTCCCGTGATTGCCTGGGAGCGTTTCAGTGACGATAAGGTAGCTTCCAT
>CADBOX010000405.1 GCA_902796415.1 uncultured Lachnospiraceae bacterium | reverse complement strand
TTTTGCCTCACGTATATCATATGCGTACTTTCCTGAAAATGCCAGATTTGTTCCCTCAAAAGCCATCCTTGATGAAATCACTTTTTTGGCAAGTTCGGAGTCATTAGGAATCTCTCCAGTAATAAAATGATGGAATTCATCTTTTTCCAGAAAAACATAATCCCCAAAATCATTTGTCAATAATACCTTATTGTCAAATGATTTAAAATTGAAATAGTTCAGTCTCATATTCTAATCGGTCTTAAATCCGCCTTTTCCAAATGAAGTGTACCAGCAAAAACACCGCCACAGGATTCTTTTACATCGCACTGACTACATTTGTCAGCATATCGCACTTTATAACCCGTAATGCTTTTCGCACATATAGTCCAATATTTTCTATCTACAGTACATAACGGAAAATTATACAGCATTACATTAATGCCTGATTCTGCCAAAATACTTACAGCCTCCCGGACATAGGGAAAGGATTCACTGTATGGAATCCAGACTTTCTCCCTGTTTAAAAATGCACTACCGGTCATTTCCATCGCCATAATAGAGACGTGTCCAACTTTTGGCAGTTCGCGCACAACCAGACTTGCCATTTCCGGGATGTCCTTGACATTGTTTCGACACACAACGATTCGTATTTCTAATCTGATTCCCATCTGGTGGAGCCTTTTTAACCCGGTTAAAGTCTGAAGGAAACTGCCTTGAGCCTGCGTTATGGAATCATGTCTTTCTGCTGATGAACCGTGCAGTGGAATTCCAAGTGTACAGTTTGAGGGAATGGTTTCTTTCAATAACCTGCAGTACTCCTTAAGAGCAAACACACGTCCGTTTGTCAGAATCAGAAATTCAGTCGATATAAATTTATTCTTACAATAATTCAGCAATCGAAAGAGATCTCTTCCAGCCAGAAACGGTTCCCCGCCAGTTATTGTAAGATGAGAAGTATCTGAAGGTATATGTCCGGCAATTTCAATCAGGTTATCGACATTTGCTTTATCTCCCATTCTCCGCATTTGCTCAGGAGAAGGGCACATAATGCAATTTGAATTACATTTCCCGGTAACAAAGAACAGGTTCTCATTGGTCTGGTCATTGTAGACTCTGCTGGCAGTACCATTCTCCCAAATCTCAAAGACATCGTAATTACCACACCGGAAAAAGCCTTCTATTGCCTTCTTGTCATCAGTTATAAAGTTTCCTCCAGGGTATTCCGTGATTCCTTGCTCGTCAATATGCCAGAAACTGACACTTTCTGACAGAAGATCATCTTTCGTCCGATTGTCCAATGAGATGGAAACCACCTTGTAACCTCTGTCATAATATGGAATCGATATCCTCATAAGATGATTCTCCATAGAACAAAATAAGTCATATACCCCATCATGATAAAAACAGCAAAAGGAATCTTTCGGACAATTACCAGATTATCAAGTCCTTTTGAACTTTTCCCCCATCTCCGGATGCTTTGAGCCTGCTCTTCTGAGAGCCTGTCACGTAAATCTTCCGAAGAAATTCCAGGCAGACCTCTGATCCTGGATCCCTGCATAGAGAGAGAACTTGCCATTGAAAGAATCATTCCTTTTTGAATATCTTCTGTTGGAATCGTTCTATAAAGATTCATACGAATGGTGACTTGACATAATACAAGTATGGCTGTCAAAAGGTAGGATGAAGGATTAAGGGGTATCGGCGAAATCTTTAACAATATTGCCAGTATCACATCTAGAACAATAGCAACTGACAAAAAAACCTGATTCCTCAGGAATGAGTATTTACCACTAATCCACGCTATTGCGAAGCTTCCAAAAATTGTAAACCATGCCGGCAAGGGAAAGACAAAGAGACTAAATGCTGATACAGCCATAGTAAACAGCATTATATACAACATAGCAGTAACATATGTTTTTAAATAAAAAGTCATGTATGTCTGTATATATTTCCGATCCAATGACACCTTGCCTCTGCCTATATCGACGACTGTGCTGATAAGAAGATAAACATACCCCCAAAATATGGCAAAACCAATCGCTAAAAACATGGTAATCCTGGAAGTATTGTATATCAGATATGCACTTGACGGATATAACAATGACATTGCTACAACAAGTTTCAAATCTCCCCCCGCAAAAGCATGAATCCGATATAATAAGAAGGAAACTATAATACAGGAGAATAGATTCCCAATAAATATAAAGACGTCACTTTGCTCAATAAATCCAAGATAATAGACATTTAAAACCAATCCAATGGCTGAAAAAGACAGCACCATACGATTTGTAATCAGTCCCGTCTTCAAATCCCCATAGGATGCACAAATCCCCAGTATTATTAACAGTCCAAGTTTTATCCTTTCAACAATTTCCATATTAACAGTTTTCCAACCCAATCAGATAGTTCTCGAACTCACGTATCGTCCTGACAGTTCCATATACACAGTCAGAAAAAACAAGCTTCCAATAGGAATCCGTATCATGAATACTTATCCTGGCAATATTATTATAAGCATCAATGGCTGACAGGATGTTAATGTACTTATATAGTTCTTTGCATACAAGCAACTCATTCATTTTCTTCAAAC